>JAHCIE010000374.1 GCA_026129385.1 Anaerolineae bacterium | reverse complement strand
CACGACGGCTGGCAAGCCTTCGGGGATGATGGCGACGGCGACGCTGACGGCGGTCAGGAACATCTCGCGCATGTCTTCGCCGCGCAGTACACCCAGGACCAGCAGAGCCGCCGCGATGGCGACGCCTGCCACGGCCAGTATCTTGCCGAGGCGGTCGAGGCGCTGCTGGAGGGGGGTCTGCTCCTCCTTTACGCCCTGGAGCATGGCGGCAATCTTGCCCAGTTCGGCGTTCATGCCGACGGCAGTGACCATGCCCGCGCCACGCCCGTAGCTAACTGTCGTGCCCATGTAGGCGGAGTTGCGGCGGTCGCCCAGGGACAGGTTGTTGCCAGTGAGCGGGACGGTTTCCTTCTCGACTGGCTCGGACTCGCCGGTGAGGGCGGCTTCCTGGATGCGCAGGCTGTTGGACTCGATGAGGCGCAGGTCGGCCGGGACGACGTTGCCCGCTTCCAGCACGACGATATCGCCCACCGTCACGTCTCTGGCCGAGATTTCCTCGACAGCGCGGTTGCGCCGCACGCGCACGACGGGCACGGACATCTGCTTGAGGGCCGCCATGGCCTTCTCGGCGCGATATTCCTGAACGAAACCCAACAGGCCGAACAGGATGACGATGGCGAAGATGGCAATCGACTCGTTGGCCTTGCCCAGGGCGACGGACAGCAGGCCCGCCCCGATGAGAATCAGTACCATGACGGCGGTGAACTGTTCCCAGAGAATCCGCCACGGGCTTTTTGCGCCCTTGTCGATCAACTCGTTAGGGCCGTACTCGGCCAGCCGCGCCGCCGCGCTGGCGCTATCCAGCCCGCAGTCGGCGGTCACGCCCATCTCGGCCAGGGCGGCGGCGGTCGTCTTCTGATACCAATGCATGGGATATGAGCCTCTCGTCAGTCGTACGCAGGGTCTGGCCAACAAAAAAGCGAGACCCTCGTGACGCAATTCGCCAGGATGGTCTCGCCAAAGCGTGGCGCTTGCAACCAACCGAGTGAGATACGCTCACTGTCTTGACGGCTGGCTGCCCCTGAGACAGGGCGGCTACTCCCCATATGCCGACCGATTCGGCCGGCAAGACTATACAAATCGTGTGCTGCGGCCAGCGTGGAATGACCGCTATGTATGAAGAGTGCGACTAGGGGCGAGATTCTTACCGCTAACCGCGCCCAATCTGGCGAATTGGACCTGACGTAACGCCACGACGGCGCGGCGCATCTATATCCTTGTCATCGTAAGCCCTGGTGCAAGGAGACTCTAGATGAAGCTGCATGTGGCCCCGCGCTGGCTGCCTCTGATGTTGATTGTCTTGCTTCTGACGGTGGCGGCCGGTTGCGCCGCGCCTGTGTCGCCGCCTACCGCTGCCATTGCCCCCGCCGCCGGGGCGGCCGCCCAGGCTGCGGCTGTGCCCCTCAAGGCCGGCCCCTTGCCGGGGGAACTGTCCGTCGACGCGGCGAAGTCGCAGCGCGACGCGGGCGCTTTCATCCTGGACGTGCGCGAGCCAGAGGAGTGGGACCAGTTCCACCTGCCCGGCTCGACGCTGATCCCCCTCAAGCAACTGCCGCAGCGGCTGAGCGAGATCCCCAAGGATAAGGATGTTGTGGTGGTGTGTCGGTCGGGGAACCGCAGCCAGGCCGGGCGGGACATTCTCACGGCTGCTGGCTACAAGAGCGTCGCGTCGATGGCCGGCGGGCTGCTCCAGTGGCGACAGAAGGGCTACCCGACGGTTACTGGGCGATAGGTAGATGGATTGACAGCCAGGCCCGAAGAGTCTCGGCGACTCTTGAGACCTGGCTGTGTTACCTCAACGGTCGTCGTAGCCCCTTGGGGTAGGCGTTCTTGACGGTGTCGCCGCTGCGTCGTCCCCAGCCCAGCGCGAAGCCCTCGACGGCGATCAGGGTCCAGCCGGGCGCGCCCGGCGCGGCCAGCGGGTGGCCCTGGAGGTAGCGGTCGAGGCGCGGGTCGTCGGCCGCCAGGTTGAGCATGTGGCCGAGGGCGTCGGCCCCGTCGGCGGCGTCGCGCCCCACGGCCAGCGCCAGGCTGTGGGACGGCTCGAAGCGCTCGCCGCTCAGCGTGCCCAGCCACACGCCCAGCCGCGCCACCCGCACGCCCTCGGTATTGAGGGCCATCGCGGGCACAGCGTACAGCGCCTCGCCCTCGGCGATCATGGCGCGGTCGGCGGCCGGGTCCAGGCCGAAGGTGGCTGCCGCGAAGTCGCGCCAGGCGGCCACCAGCCGACGGTCGGCGGGCCTGACGGCGGCACGTTGGAGACGCGCCGGCGGGCCGTCGGTGCGCTGCAAGAGGGCCATGAAGTGACCCTCGCCCCGCGCCAGGTGCGGCCAGATACGCACCGCCTCGGCCAGGTCAACGCCGGGGAGAACCTCGCGCACCCAATCTGGGCGGCCACGGCTGACGCCGGGCAGCGCGACGTGGCGCAACTCGAAGTCGGGGTGGGCGGCCAGGAAGGTGGCGATGACCTGCTCGTTCTCCTCAGGCGCGAAGGTACAGGTGCTGTAGGCGAGCCGGCCGCCCGGCCTGACGAGGGCCGCCGCGCTCGCGATGATCTGCCGCTGTCGAACGGCGCAGCCGCGCAGGTTGTCCTCACTCCAGTGTCTTAGCGCCGCCTCTGACTTACGGAACATCCCCTCGCCAGAACAAGGCGCGTCCAGCAGGACGCGGTCGAAGAGTCCCGCCCACCGCTCGGCCAGGTGGCGCGGTTCCTCGTTGATGACGACCATGTTCCACGCGCCCCACCGCTCCAGATTGCTCAGCAATGCGCCGACGCGACTGCGCTCGATCTCGTTGGCGACGACGAGCGCCTGGTCGTCGGCCAGGGCGGCCAGGTGGGTAGCCTTGCCGCCCGGCGCGGCGGCCAGATCGAGAACCAGCTCCCCCGGCTGCGGGGCGAGGGCCTCGGCGACGGTCAGGGCCGCCGGCTCCTGGACATAGAACAACCCGGCGGCGTGATAGGGATGGCGACCGGGGGCGGCCGCGCCCTCGACGATGAAGCCATCGGCGCACCAGGGGACACCTTCCAGCTGCCACGGGGTGCGCGCCTGAAAGTCGGCCGCGCTCAGCTTGAGCGTGTTGACGCGCAAGCCCGTCAGGGGCGGGGCCGTCAGGGACGCGGCCAGGGCGTCGGCCTCGCTGCCAAGCAAGGCGCGCATGCGCTCGACGAAACCGGGCGGCAAGGCCAAGGGCTGGGGGGCGCTGGCGCGGGCTGTCTTGTGGCGGGCCACGTAAACTCTCTTCCACACTGGTTAGCTGCGGTGAACGGTTGAATTGTAGCCAGGCTGACCATGTGCCCCAAACGAACGACGAACCTGCCAGGCCTCATGCCTGGGCGTTGACAGGCGCGCCGGTTCCCCTATACTGCATGTCGACATTATACAATCTTGGGATGGGCCGCGCCGTGCGCGGGAGGAGAGCCGTGTGACGAAGCCTGTCGTCTTCCTGGTCGACGCCATCGACTTCCTGGGTCCCTACGCCTACGAGCGCGCGGCGCTGGCCGCCCACGGTATCGAGCTACGCGAGGGTCACTGCCAGACAGCCGAGGACATAATGGCCCAGGGACAGGGCGCGGAGATGCTGTGGACCCTGGCTGCCCCTATCCCCCGCGCTGCCCTGGCTGCCCTGCCCGACTGCCGCATCGCGCTACGCTGGGGCGTCGGCTACGACGTCATCGACGCGGTGGCGGCTATGGAGCTAGGCGTCGCCGTCGCCAACTGCCCCACCTATTGCACTGAGGAGGTTGCTACCCACGCCAGCGCGCTCATCCTCAACATGGCGCGCAAGGTGAGCGAGGCGGACCGGGCGGTGCGGGCGGGACGCTGGCCCTATGCCGGGTTCAAGCCGATCCAGCGCCTATCCACCCGCACATTGGGCTTCGTCGGCTTCGGACGCATCGCGCGCATGACGGCCAGCCAACTGGCGGGCTT
>JAHCIE010000373.1 GCA_026129385.1 Anaerolineae bacterium | reverse complement strand
TCGTGATGTGCTTGCCGACGGCCAGCCCCTCTACCTGATGGAACTGCATCTCGGAGCGCACCGTGACCTGCTCGTAGCGGAAGACCAGCCCCGGCAGGATGATACGAATCGGCTCGGGGTACATCTCGCGCATGGCGTGAATCTGGCCCGGCGAGGTGTGGGTGCGCAGCACCACGTCGCCACTGGCCTGGCCGTCGCAGTCGGCGATATAGAAAGTGTCCTGCATATCGCGGGCCGGGTGGTGCTTGGGCATGTTGAGCAGGCCGAAGTTAAGATCATCCATCTCGACCAGGCGACTGCGGTACTCCTGGAAGCCCATCTCGGCGTAGATGTCACGTATCTCGCGCAGGGTCTTGGTGGTCAAATGCAGGCCGCCAACATCGGGCGCGCGCCCGGGCAGCGTAACATCCACCGCCTCGCTTGATAGGGATGCTGACAGCGCCAGGGCCTTGAGGCGGCTCTCGGCCTGAGCGTAGGCGGCCTCCAGGGCCGCCTTGACCTCGTTGACGCGCTGACCGGCGGCAGGCCGCTCGGCGGGGGTCAGTTGCCCCAGGCCCTTCATGGCCTCGGACAGCCAACCTTTGCGCCCCAAGGCGACGTTCTTCCAGGCCGCCAGAGCAGCCTCGTCGTGGGCCTCGGCCAGCCGCGCCAGCGCGTCGGCCTTAAGGGTGTCCAGCTCATTCAGTGTATTGACGGTCATAGAACCTCCTGGTAAGGAGTAGCTTCACTGTTGGCGTGACCACGGACCGCCGCCGATTTCCTACGCCGTCAGACGACTCGGTCGTCAGTCGTCGGTCGTCGTCCCAAACAAAAACGCCCCCGCCCCCCATTGGGGACGAGAGCACGCGCTCCCGCGATACCACCCCGCTTGCCGCCGATACGCCGGCGACCCCTCGCTGACCCTCGGGCGCGGCGGCAGGCCGTGCGCCGAAGGGTGGCCCTCGTAACGGTGGGCATCCGGGACGAACTACCGGGCTTGCGCCTTTCCCCCATCCGGCTCAGGAGTGAACTTCAGCGCGCTGCCGCGGAGCGTGGCTCTCAGTCTGTGGCCGCGCCTCCCTGTCCCGCTTTCCCGCGCCTACTCTCTCCATCTCAGCCTGTTGGCGCAATTATACCGCGCTGGTGGGCATGGGTCAAGGCCCGGTAGGTTGATTCGGGCATCGCCCGTTGGGATGAGACCGGACGGCTCAGCAATCAACGACGTTCACGGCCAGGCCGCCCAGCGACGTCTCCTTGTATTTGGCCATCATATCGACACCGGTCTGGCGCATCGTTTCGATCACCCGGTCGAGGGGCACGAAGTGCGCGCCGTCACCGTACAGCACGGCGAGCCGCGCGGCATTGATGGCCTTCGTCGCGCCCATGGTATTACGCTCGATGCACGGAACCTGTACCAGCCCGCCGATGGGGTCGCACGTCAGCCCCAGGTTGTGCTCCATGCCGATCTCGGCGGCGTTCTCAATCTGCGCATTCGACCCACCCATGACGGCCGCCAGTCCAGCAGCGGCCATCGAGCAGGCGACGCCTACCTCCCCCTGGCACCCCATCTCGGCTGCCGAGAGTGAGGCGTTGCGCTTGTACAGCATGCCGATCGCGGCGGCGGTCAGGAGAAAGTTACGCACACCCTCGGCGTCGGCGTCAGGGAAGAAGCGCCGATAGTAGGCGAGGACGGCAGGAATGACACCCGCCGCGCCATTGGTGGGGGCAGTCACGACGCGGCCGCCGGCCGCATTCTCCTCATTGACGGCCAGGGCGAAGAGGCTCACCCAATCGAGGGCGGCCAGTGGATCGCCAGCCTGGGAGCGCGCGTGGAGGCTGCGGTAGATGATAGGAGCGCGGCGCCGCACGCCCAGGCCACCTGGTAGCACGCCATCGGCGTGGCAGCCGCGCTCGATGGCCGCCTCCATCGTGGCCCAGATGCGGTCCAGGCCCGCATCGGTGTCCTCGGCAGGGCGCCATGCCGCCTCATTGGCGCGCAGGATGTCAGCGATGGACAGGCCGCTACGTCGCCCCAGCTTGAGGAGGTCGGCGGCTGAGGTAAAGGGGTAGGGGAGGGGTCGGGGAGAGTCTGACGCGCCCACCTCGCCCGCGGCGGCCTCGGCCTCGCTGATGACGAAGCCGCCGCCAACCGAATAGAAGACCGCCGACGTGACCGGCATGCCGACGGCGTCGAAAGCAGCAAAGCGCATGCCGTTGGGATGTCGCGGCAGGCTCTCGCGGCGGTGAAAGCGCAGGTCAGTCGCCTCGTGGAAGGTCACGTCGCGACGGCCCGCCAGGGTCAGGAGATACTCACCCCGCACCCGCCCAACCAGCGCCTCCACAGCGTCCGGATCGATGGTATCCGGCTGCTGCCCCATCAGGCCCAGCAACACCGCCTTGTCGGTAGCGTGGCCGCGGCCGGTCAGGGCCAGCGAGCCATAGAGGTCGATCTGGAGGCGGGTGATGTGGGGAAGCCAGCCCTGGGCATCGAGGTCGCGGGCAAAGCGCAGCGCCGCCCACATGGGGCCAACGGTGTGGGAACTCGACGGCCCGATGCCAATCTTGAACAGGTCGAAGACGGAGAGCGTCATGAGCGTTCCAGATGTGGGTTGTGCCAGCCGCCCAGGTCCGCCGCCAGCCCTTGGGCCTCGGCCGGCCCCCACGTGCCGGGGTCGTAGGAATGTAGCGGAGTGGCGTTGCCGAGAATCGCCTCGACAATCCTCCATTGGGCCAGCACGGCATCTTCGCGCACGAAGCGCGTCTGCACGCCATGCATGGCGTCACTTAACAACCCCTCGTAAGCGTCCACTTGGCCCAACGGGTCTGGTCGCCTGACCATGGATAACTCGACGCTGTCGGTCTTGCCCTCCTGGCGGAAGTCCTTGACCTCGGCGCCGATGCTAATCGACACGAGCGGCCCAAGCCGGAAGCGAATGAAGTTGGGCCGACCGGCCAGCGTGACGAGGGGTGGCGCTTTGAGATTCACCCTGACCTGGGTCATCGTGATGGGTAGCTGCTTGCCGGCTCGAATCAAGAAGGGCACACCGCGCCAGCGCCACGACTCGACGCACAGGCGGACGGCGGCATAGGTCTCGACCTGCGACTCGGGCGCGACGCCTGGCTCATCACGGTAGCCACGGAACTGCCCACGCACTACGTCCGAGGGTTGGAGAGGCACGACCGTGTGGAGCACCTTGACCTGCTCGTCCCGAATCGCCTCCGCCTCCGAGATCGACCACGGCGGCTCCATCGCCAGCAGGGTCACCACCTGGAGCAGATGGTTCTGGATGACGTCGCGGATTGCGCCCGTCTCATCGTAGAACTTGCCGCGTCCCTTGATGCCGAAGTTCTCGGCCATGGTGATCTCGATGCTGTCGATATAGTGATGGCTCCACATGGGTTCGAGAAACGTATTGGCAAATCGGAAGTACATGATGTTCTCGACCGCATCCTTACCGAGGTAGTGGTCGATGCGGAAGATAGCCGACTCGGAGAAGACCTGGTGGACGGTATCGTTCAAGGCAATGGCTGAGGCAGTATCGTGGCCGAAAGGTTTCTCGATGACGACCCGCGCCCCGTCAGCGCAGCCTGACCGCCCCAGCTCATTGATCACCAGAGCGAACAAGCTCGGAGGGATGGCGAGATAATGGGTCGGGTGTTGTGCGGCGCCGAGCGCCTCGCGCAATCGGTCGAACGTGGTGGGGTCAGTGTAGTCGCCGTCGATATAGTGCAGCAGGTCCATGAGCTTGCGGAAGGCCGGCTCATCGGCAATGCCGTGTTCGTCCACACTGGCACGCGCCCGCTTGCGCAGATCGTCCAGCGTCCAGTCCGATTTAGCGACGCCAATCACCGGCGTATTGAGGACGCCGCGACTGACCATGTGATGCAGGGCGGGGAAGATCTGCTTGTAGGCCAGGTCGCCCGTCGCACCAAAGAAGACCAGCGCATCGCTGGTGACGAG
>JAHCIE010000372.1 GCA_026129385.1 Anaerolineae bacterium | reverse complement strand
GGCGCAGTCCCGCCGCTCACCAGTGGCCCCGAGGCGTAGCCCTGCTGCGTGGAGAAGGGGCCGAAGCGGGCCACGTAGTCCAGCTTCTCGCCTGGCTGCAAGATAAGGGTGGCCGACACGTCCGCCTGCTGGAGCCTGGCCCAATCGATGCGCGAGCTACCCGCCACCCGAAACTCGTCGGTGCGCCCGGCCATACGCGCCGCGAACAGGCGGATGTTGTTCTGGATAGAGTCGTTCGAGGTCTTGGCCTGGGCCGACAGGCGGAAGAAACGCTCGTTCGCCGTGGTCGCCCCCGGCGGCATGGCGCTCTTCGCGGGGGCCTTCGCCACGCCGTTGGCCCCGCCGCTCGTCGGCTTGACTACTGCCAGTGGAACCATATCCAGCGCGGCCAACGGCAGCGCCTGCGCCGCGATCGCCAACGTCGGCCCCGGCGTACGCGCGCCTGTCTGCCTCGAGGCTACGACACCTGTAGGCGTCGGGAGCGCGGGCGCGGCAACCTTCGCCGGTGCGCTCTTCCCACTCGCGCCACCAGCCGCCGTCTGGGTCGTCGCCGGTGGTTTCACCTGGCCGCTGTCTAGCATCCGCCGCGCCTCGTCCAGCCTGGCCGGCGCGTCCGGCTGCTGCGAATCCATGTCACCAGCGAAGACCGTCTGCATCACCGAGTCAGCCAACGGCCGCACCTGGGTATTGAGAACCACGCGGTTCGGCGTGCGGCGCTCCAGACTCTCGCGGGCCATCTGTACCACCTGGGCATCCAGGCGGCCCGCCAGTTCCACCTCGGCAGCCCTGACGTCGCCCTTCGTGCGCTCTAGCAAGTCCAGCAGGGCGGGCTTGTCCAGGAAGGTTGCCAGATGCCGCGCCGCCGCCAGTTGGACGTCGCGGGCCTGCTCGTTGACGAAGAAGGGCCAGGCGTCGGGCTGACGCTCCGCCACCTTGAGCCAGCCATCCACCAACCCGGCCACGATGGCCTGCGCCGCCGCTTCGGGGCTACTCTTGCCCGTCATCAATTCATCGACCTTGTCGGCCTGGGCCGTGAACACCTGCTGGAGTTGCTGCGCCGATAGGGAAGCGGCGAAGGCCTGGTCGTAGCTGATGAACATCTGTTGACGCAGGGCGCGGCTACGCGCCTCGGTAGGCAGCAAGTCGAAGGGGCTGATGGGTAGCGCCTTCGCCACCTTCTCCGCATTGTCGGCATAGTCGCCCACAGTCCACGCGCAGCCGGAGCACTGGCGCACCGCCGGGTTCGTGCCGCCGGAGTTGTAGATCATCACCGCGTTGCGCAGCGTGGTGATGTTCGCCTGAGACCACTGCCTGGGGTCGGCGGGGAAGGCTTTCGTCGTGACGCCATTCTTGTAGAGGCCGCGCGCCGTGGCAACGACGTTGTTGATGAGGTACATGATGTCCGCGTCGCTGGATTGAAGGGCATCGAGACCGACCTCGTGACGCAGAAAGCGCAGCCACTCGGCGCGCAGTCCCCAGTGGAAGCCGTTACCGTTGTTCTTGACGATATCGGCGAAGTTCTTCGATGGCGCCGCCGACCGACCGCCGCCCGCCCAGCCGTTCCAGTAGCCGGGCGTGATCTGGCCGGGACCGCGCGCCGCCGCAAAGGACACCGCCTGCTCGAAGGGCCGGTAGCCCTTGCCCACGACCTCAGTGTTGTGGATAGCCAGCACCGCCTGCCAGGGCACGCCGACGAGTTGCGCCCCCCAGTACACTGAGGTCAGGTAGAACTCACGTACGTCATCAGGCATCGACTGCAAGGTCGGATACAACTTCTGCCCATACCTGGCCTTCAGTTCCGCTTCCTTCGCCTTGTACTGGTCCCAGTTCGCCAGGTAACCCGGCATCTCCACGAAGTCAGGAAAGATACTGGCCGTCGTCGCGCCCGTGATGGACGCGCTCGCCTTCACGGCCGGCGCTGTCGCCGCGCCGGTCTGCGGCAGCGTCTGGGGCAGCGGGCCGGGCGATGAGGCAGATTGGCGGGCGGCCGAGGTCTTGCCGCTGCCAGGCCGCGCCTCAAAGACGCCCTCGGCTTGCAGGCGCGATGGGGGCTGCGGCACGAACAGCGCCTGCCCCACGAACAGCTTGCCATTCAGGTCTTCGATGGCTGCGCCAGGAACCTCGTAGCGCGTCGCCACCAGCGCCAGGTCCTCGCCCTCGACCACCCTATGCACCGTGCCCGGCAGCAGGACATTCGTTCCCGCCGGTAGCGTCCTGCCCACATCGTTCAACCCGTTGTACTCGGCCAGCGCACCCGCAGGCAGGCCTAGCCTGTCGGCCAGGGCCGCGATGGTGGTCGCCTGAGTCAGAGTGTGGTGGAGGCGGACGTGCCGCAGGCGGGGTGTGGGCGCCTCGCTTGTCGCCGCCGCCTCGCCGGGTCGAGACGACGCTGCTGTGGTCGCCGCGCCCGTGAACGCCTTGCCGCTGGCAACATCGAAGGCCAGGGGTCGGGTGGTCATCGTCTCAGGACCGAGCAAGTCGGCACGGCCCACCGGCGTCAGCAGATAGCCCTCAGCCGCGCTGCGCACAGCGGGCTTACCGTCCCGACTCTCGACCAGGGATGGGTTCAGCCGGACCAGCGCGGCGACGTCGATGTCGAAGGTCGTAGCCGTCTCCTCCAACGACCGTACCTGGGCCATCGGCAGCAGCGTCGCCGGGATGGCGACCGTCTGGCCGGCGGGCAGCGTCTTGGCCGTGGGCCTGACCCTCGCCAGCAGTTCCAGGTTCTGCTCGGTGAGGAACTGCACCGCCCCCGTGCTACGGAAACCGAAGTACTCGGCCAGTTGGGAGAAGGAGTAAGCCCCCGTCGTCGTCAGCGCCAGTTGAAGCTGAGGGTAGGGCTTGTCCAGCAGGGGCGCTGCCTCGCCCGCAAACTGCCAGGTCGGGAACTCCGCCGCCGGCGCGGCCCACGGCCTGGCCACCTGGCTCAAATCGATCGTTGGGCCTTGCCAGATGGCTGCCGATGCCAACAGCGGGTCCGCGATGCGATGGACCGGCACGACCGCCTGCGCCACCCCCAGCGCCGCCAGCGCCGTGGCTGCGGTCTGCGGCAGTGGCGCCACCCACGCCCGCGTCGTGCCGTCCAGGTCGAAGGGCGGCCGAACGTGGTCGGCAACCCGATCGACGGCCAGGGGCGCGCCTAGCTGAGCCGCTCGCTCGGTGTAAGCCATGAACAGGGCCGCCGAGACGGCGCTACGCTCTTCCTGGTCCAGGTCCATGCGCTCCAGCAGCCCAGTCTCGGCCGCCTCGCAGGCGTGGGCCAGATAGCGCAGTAGTTCCAGGGTTTGGGCGCGGAATACCAGCTGCAGACCAGGGTCAACCCCATCGCCGCGATCGGCCAGCCGAGTGACCTGCCGCGCGACGTGACGCCGCAGGTCCAGGCGCACAGCTAACCTTTCCAGGGCCGCCTTGGCCGCCCAGAGATCGTCGGCGGGATGCTCCGCTACCGACTGGTAGGCATCGATGAGCGCTTGCAGAACGTGATTGGCCGAGCGATGCCCCTGGCGTAGGGCATCGAGCGCGTCGTCGAAATCGTCGACCAGGCGCGCATCATCCATCAGGCGGCCTAGCGCCGCTCGCTCGTTCAGATAGGTTGCGGGTCGCAGCCACAGCGCGTCGTCGTCGAAGATGGCGTCGACCAGACGGCGGGCAATGGGCGAGCCTTCGCGCACCAGGTCGCAGATTTCAGCCGCATCCTCGGGCAGCGGGACGTCGGGCGCAGATAGGCGCACGCCGCCCTCAACCCGCGCCGCCGTCAGCAAGGCGTGAAAGGCCACCGGTACCCGCCGCCCGCCCACCGCCTCGGCCCACGCGCGCCGCGGCCGCCGTATCCGCCTCGTCTCGCGTCGTCGAGTTGTCCGATCCATACGTGTCAGCCCCTCTCTCGTGCGGCGGCCCCCCCGCGGCCGCCTGTTGAATCGTCTACTCCTGGCGTACGACTGCCAGGGTTCCCACGCT
>JAHCIE010000371.1 GCA_026129385.1 Anaerolineae bacterium | reverse complement strand
CACCCCGTCCAGCCGCTCGTAGACGGCGCGCAGCGTGGCGGGACCAATCGACAGCGGGACGAGCACGGGCAGCCCCCCCGCGTCCTCCACACCCTGCACGATAGCCTGCAAGAGGTTGTCGAGGCTGGCGCGGTCGGGCGCGTCGGACGGGTTGGTAGTGATACCGATCAGCGGGCGGGCCATAGACAATCCCCCCTATTCCATGCTCGTCGTCATGGGCAGGCCGCGTTCCCGGCGGCTGCGCTCGCCCCAGGCCAGAACGCGCTCTCCCAGGTCGCGAGCGGCGTTGGGCTTGGCCAGGGCCAGGCAGCGCGCCTGCATGTCGTCCAGCGCTACGTTACCGGGGCGCAGCCACTCGCGCAGGGTGTCGACCACGGTCGCCGGTGTGAAAGCCGCTGCCCCCACCCGCTCGTTGACGACATAATCAACGTTGGCCTTCTCCTGGCCGGGCACGTAGCCCGACAGGAGCAGCGGCAAGCCCTCAATGAGCGCCTCAGCGATGGTACCGGGGCCGGCCTTGGTGACAATCACGTCCGACGCCGCCATCCACTCTGGCATGTTGCGCACGAAGCCAGTTACGACCGTCGGCGCGGTCCAGTCGAAGGCGTCCAGATCCTCCTTGAGGGTAGCGTTGCGGCCGGCGATGACGGCCAGTTGCACATCCAGCTCGCTGGCATCGATGGCGCGCGCCGTGTCATACACGTTGCCCATGCCCTCGCCGCCGCCGACGATAAGGATGGTGGTTGTGTCGGGGCGCAGCCCGAGGCGACGACGCAGCGCGGCGCGGTCGCCGCTGAACGGCTGGAAGCGCGGGCTAACCGGCTGGCCCACCACCTCGACGCGCCCCGGCTCCAGGCCCAGGCGCAATCCCTTATCCCGCGCCGGCTCGGTCGGCACGTACGTGAAGTTCACGCGACCGTCGTACCACGCCGCGCTGCCGTCCACGAGATCTGTCACCACCGTCAGGGCAGGGATGGGCTGCGGCAAGGCGCGCGCCGCCACAGCCATCGGCGTCGATGCCAGGGGATGCACCGATACCACCACGTCCGGGTCATGGGCCTGGATGAGCCGCACGAAGCGGCCCTTCATCGTTGGCAGCAGGGCGCGCCAGAGCGGACCGCGCACGCCGCGATACTCGCCCAGCTTCCACGACATGTGCCACGTCCAGTCGGCCTTGTTGACCATCGGCCCATACAACGCGCCGGTGCGGTTGAGCGGAGGCGGGAATGCCTCAACGTAGAAATCAGCCAGCGAGATCTCAGCGCGACCCGGCCAGTACAGGTCGATGGCCTCGTGGATAGCCTGCGCCGCGCTCCGATGGCCGCCGCCGGTGTCGGAGAACAGGAAGAGGATACGGGTAGGCACGATAGCTCACTCTGCGAGAGGCGCAGCCGGTCCGCGCTGCAAGACGGCCTTGACGCTCTTCTCGAACTTGGGGCGCGGAATGAGGACACGATGACCGCAGGTGCGGCAGGTGACGCCGATGTCAGCGCCGAGACGCACCACTTCCCAGTCCGTGCCGCCGCAGGCGTGCGGCTTGCGGAGGCGGACTATGTCACCCAGGTAGAACTGCGGAATGTCAGGCATCGTCCCGCGATTATAGCACGGCGAGCCACGGCGGGCGAAGTTTGCCGCTGCCTGCTGGACGTGCTATGATTCGGCGTGGGATTTGGAGCAAGGAGTACCGTTTGCTGAACCTGACCCTATCGGCGGTCATCGCCCGCGCCCTGGTCTTGTTGGTGGCCTTCCCGGCCCACGAAGGGGCGCACGCCGTCGTCGCCGACCGGCTGGGCGACCCCACGCCGCGCCGCGCGGGCCGCATGACGTGGAATCCCATCAAGCATCTGGACCTCGTCGGCTCGCTGCTGTTCCTGGCCTTCGGCTTCGGCTGGGCCTCCACGCCGGTCGACCCGGCGCGGCTGGGGCGGCGTAACATGGCCCTGGTGTCGATCGCTGGCCCCGTCGCCAACCTGCTCGTCGCCGTGCTGCTCGCCCTGCCCGCGCGCTACGTGCTGGCGTCGCCCACGCTGCGCAACATGTTCGGCTACGGCGAGATCTTCCCCTCCCTGGGGACGATCATGTTCAATATGGTGTACCTGAACCTGCTGTTGTTCATGTTCAACCTGCTGCCCCTGCCGCCGTTGGACGGCTTCAGCATCCTGATGGGTATCGTCCCCTATTCGGTGGCGCAGCCGCTGGCGAAGGTGGGGCAATTCGGGCCGCTATTGCTCTTTGGCATCATTCTTCTCGTTCCCGGCTTCCTCTCCTCTGTCCTGGGGCCGCCATTGAACTTTCTGACGCGGCTGTTATTAGGGTTATGAACGCCTTCTTGGCTACGACGGTGGCCGTGCGCGTCGGCCAGGTGGGCTACGCGCTGGCCGCCCGCTGGACCCGCCATGACGACTATCTGACCACGGTCCTGGCTCCCGGCGAGCGCGGATTATTCGACCGGCTGCCGGCTACGGAACGCGCCCATGCTCTGCGTGTGGCCGATCGCCTACGCCGCGCTGGCTATGACGGTCGCGACGAGGCGACGCGCTCCCTGCTGCGGGCCGCGCTCCTGCACGACATCGGCAAGGCCGGGCACGGGGTACGCCTACCGCATCGCGTGGCCTATGTCGCGCTCAGGGCGATTGCGCCCGCCTGGCTGGCGCATAGCGTTGCCAACCCGTGCGGCTGGCGTCGCCCCTTCTTCGCCCTGGCCCACCATGCCGAGTTGGGGGCGGAGGTGCTGACAAGCGTGGGCAGCGACCCACTGACCATCAGCCTGGTGCGCTACCACGACGACGCTCTGCCGCCTCCGCTAGGCCGCTATGATCACCTGCTGGCCGCACTGCGCCGCGCCGACGACGAGGGTTGAGCCGACGCATGGGCGACAGCCCTCTATCCAGTCTGTTCCGACATTGCAACGGAGGCCCCCATGGCAAGCCAACCTCGCATCACCATCATCGGCGCCGGTTTCGTCGGTACATCGCTGGGGCTGGGGCTGGTCAAGGCCCGTAGTCAGGGCGGTAGCTACGAGATCATCGGCCACGATAGAGACGCCAACATCAGCGGCGCAGCTAAGAAGCGTGGCGCTGTCGACCGCGTCGAGTGGAATCTGCCCGCCTCGGTTGAGGGCGCGGACATGGTATTCCTCGCCACGCCCATCGACGAGATGGAGGCCATCTTCGAGATCATCGCGCCGGTCCTTAAGCCCGGCGTCATCCTGACCGACACGGGCGGCACGAAGGCCGAGGTGATGCAGTGGGCAGCGGCCAGACTGCCGGCCACCGTCAACTTCATCGGCGGCGACCCACTGCTTGGCCGCGACGGCTGGCGCGCCGACGAGGCCAGCGCCGACGCCTTCCAGGATACGCTCTACTGCCTGACCCCCGCCATCAACGCCGACGCCGACGCCATTCGCATCCTGGCCGACTTCGTGTCGAGCCTGGGCGCGCAGCCCTACTTCCTCGATCCGTTGGAGCACGACGGTATCGCGGGTGGCGTAACGCACCTGCCGTTCCTCATGTCATGGGCGTTGGTCCGCGCGCTGGCGAACAGCCCCAGCTGGCCCGAGGCCCAGAAGTCGGCCGGGGTGAACACGATGATGCTCGCATCCCTCGTGGGAGCCTCGCCCTCCTACTGGGCTGGGCCGGCCTTGACCAACGCCACCGCCCTGGGTCACTGGATCGACGCGGCGGTCCGTGAGTTGCAGGCGCTCCAAGGCGCACTGGCCGCCGGCGACCCGGACGAGATTCGCGGCGGCCTAGATAAGGCCGGCGCCGACTACCTGAAACTGGTTGCCCGCGGCCGCGAGGAGCACAATCCGCTGCAAGATGTGGGCAGGGACCGCATGCGCCAGATGTTCCTGGGCAGCCTGGGCGCCAAGCGCCGGGATAAGGGCAATTGATGCCCATCGTCTACATGCTCGAGTGCCGCGACGGCTCCCTGTACACGGGCTGGACGGTGGACCTGG
>JAHCIE010000370.1 GCA_026129385.1 Anaerolineae bacterium | reverse complement strand
TGCCGTTCTTCACGGGGCTGGTCGCGCTGCCGGTTATCTTCAGCTTCGTTACACCGGGCACACCGCTGGTGGTGCTGTCGGTTGACCCGTACATCGCCATTACGCTGCAAGGTGTTCGCGCGGCGGGGTTCCTCATCCTGCGCGTGGGCACGTCGGTGTCACTGGCGGTGCTGTTAGTGCTGACGACACCCTGGAACACGTTGCTGAATGCGCTGAGTGTCCTCAGGGTGCCATCGGTATTCCTGCTGATTTTGGGCATGACGTATCGCTATATCTACCTGATGCTGAGGACGGTGAGCGATATGTTCCTGGCCCGCCAGAGTCGGGTGGTGGGGCGACTCAGCGGAGCTGAGCAGCGGCGGGTGGTCACTAATACGATGGGCGTCATGCTGGGTAAGTCCTTCGACATGAGCCAGGAGGTCTATCTGGCGATGCTGGCGCGGGGTTATCGCGGCCGGCCGCGCACGCTGGACCGCTTTCAGATGCAGCAGCGCGATTACCTCTGGCTCGGTGTTTTCCTGGCGGCCGCGCTGGCTGTCTACCTGCTGGGGAGCATCTCATGAGCGCGGTTCTTACGCCGGGCCTCGGTGGGACGGCGCAGGCCCAGGTGGCGAACAGGCTGCTGGTCTTCCGTGTCGATGACATCCATTTCAGCTATGACGGCCGACAGCCTGCCCTGGCCGGGGTGTCCATCGAGGTGGGCCAGGGCGAGAAGATCGCTATCCTTGGTTCTAATGGTAGCGGCAAGAGCACGCTGCTGAAGATTCTGGATGGCCTGTACTTCCCGCAGTCGGGCAGCGTGATGGCCTTCGACCGGTCTCTCACGGAGGCGGCGCTGCACGACGATGCCTTCGCGTTCGACTTTCGCCGCCGCGTCGGCCTCACTTTTCAGGATACCGATGTGCAACTCTTTTCCCCGACGGTCTACGAGGAAGTGGCCTTCGGCCCGCTGCAACTGGACATCGGCCAGGACGAGGTCAAGGAGCGGGTGGCGGCGGCCCTCGCCCGTCTGCGCATCGAGCATCTGGCCGAGCGCGCCCCCCACCGCCTGTCGGGCGGAGAGAAGCGGCGGGTGGCCCTGGCGTCGGTTCTGGCCCTCGGCCCCAGCGTGTGGCTGCTGGATGAGCCGACGACCGGCCTCGACCCGCGCAGCCAGAGCTGGCTGGTGGATTTCGTCCTGGGGCGGTCGGAGGCGGGCGATACCTTCGTGACTTCGACCCACGACCTGGGCATTGTTGGCGAGATCGCCGACCGGGTATATGTCTTTGATGAGACTCATCAGGTGGTTGCCAGTGGCCCAACCGACGACATTCTGGGCGACGAGGAACTGCTGCTGCGCTGCAACCTCATTCACGCGCATCGCCACCGCCACGGCGCTGTCGAGCACAGCCATCCCCACGGTAACTATCGCCACGCCGACCACGACCATTGAGGGTTGAAAGTCGAAGGTGGCGAAGGTTGCGGGTTGGACGCATTCTGTCCCAACCCGCAACTTGTCTATCACACCATCCTGGTATATCATCCGGCGACGGTCCATCGACGACCGACCGTTGACATCCTCCTCCGGAGCGCGACTCGTATGCCTGACCACAAGCCGTCCAAACCCGCTGGCGCCGCCGACATTGCCAGAGAGTACGCCACCGCCCGCAGCGCCCAGGCCGCCCCGCCTGGCCCCCTCGACCCCTATCTGGAGCCGCTGGTGTGGGGTATCGCTGCCCGTTGGCCCTACCAGCTGGAGCGCCTGAGACGTGGCGGGATTCCAGCGGCGTCGCGGCCGATCGAGGTCGCTGATCTGCTCAACGCTCTGCACCGCGAGGTGGGGCAGCAGGCGGCCGCTATGCCCTTCGCGCCCCTCGCTGACTCGCCTCTGCCAGCACAGGCATCTCGCATCTGGGACGTGATCAAGGGCGATCTGGGCCAGCAGACGGCGTGGCTGGCGGGGCTTGGCCCTGACGACCCGGCGAAGGGCGAGGTGATGTATGCCGACTTCGCCGTCGCTGTGGGCCAGTGGAGGCAGGCCGCCGCATTCCAGACCCTGGGTCGCAAGCTGCCCAATCTGGACTATCTACGTGGCTATGTGGCGCAGTTCCGCACTGACTGGCGGCCCTTCGCCCAGGCAGCCCCCGGCCAGCTGCTGGCCCCTGGTCCCGCCGTCGAGCGCTACAATTGGCTGCTGGTGAAGGCGCGCCAGACGGTCGTCAAGCAGCGGCAGCATGTCGATAACCTGGACCTCTTTGACCTGGCCGAGGTGGAGCGGAGCGCGCTCGTCCTCGATTACAGCCTTGTTCATCTCCTGCGCGCCCTCGCCTTCGCCTGACCGCCGCCTCCCACACGTGACAGGTTTTCAGAACCTGTCACGTGTAGTGCTATCCTCCATGAACCACCAGGACCACGTTGCCCTGCTGCGCCCCGGTATCCCTGGACCTGGCGGCGTGTGGGCCGACCTGGGCGCGGGCAGCGGCGCTTTTACCATCGCCCTGGCCGATCTGGTGGGGCCGACGGCCACCACCTACGCTGTGGACCGCGACCGTGCTGCCCTTGACCGCCTACGCGCTGGGTGGCGTAGCCTCGCTGCCCCGCCGCGGCTAGAGACCGTGGTCGCCGATGTGGCGCGACCACTGGCGCTGCCGCCCGTCGACGGAGCGGTGATGGCGAACGTTCTCCATTTCTTCCGCGACCACGTGGCCGTGTTGCGCCGTGTCCATGATATACTGAGGCCGGGCGCGCCGTTGCTGCTGGTGGAGTATAATGTGGACGACGGCAATGTGTGGGTTCCGCATCCCCTCGCCTACGCGACGTTTGCCCGCGAGGCGGCGACAGCAGGGTTTGTCGACATTACCTGGCTGACGACGCGACCGTCGCGCTTCCTGCGCGAGATCTACTCGGCGCGCGCCCTTCGTGTAGTCACTGAGGGCTATAGGAGCGACGGAGACAGGATGATCTGAAGAGGGCAGGGAGGCCGAGGGGTATGGCGTCGCCAATTGCGGCGACCAGCGCCTCATCTTGCTCGTCGGACTGGCGCCGGCGCCTACGCTTTGAGAATCCGGTCGAAAAAGGCGATGACACGTTGCAGGAAGAGCGGGTTGGCCGTGCCGTTCAGCCAGTGGGGCTGGCCGGGGTAGGTGAATAGCTCGACGCTCTTGCCGTTGTCTCGCAAGGCCTGGGCCAGCCGTCGTGAGAATTGTATCGGTACGTCGTTATCAAGCTCGCCGTGGTGAATGCTAACCGGAGCGGTGACGTAGGCGAGGTGGCTCATGGGCGAGAGGCGCTCGTAGATGTCGGGGCGATCCTGGGGCGTGATGGGCAGCACGTCGCCGAAGGTGGCCTCGTTACGAAGCCAGCCCATGGCGCGGCGGTGGTTGTAGTTTTCGACCTCGTCCGCGCTCATTGCCCCATAAAGCACGGCGGCCTTGACGTCGGGGGTGACGACCAGGACACGACTGGTGATACCCCCGCCCATGCTATGGCCGAGCATGCCGATGCGGTCGGGGCGGGCGTTGGGCAGGGTCTTGGCGAGCTGCACCAGGTTGAGCACGTCAATGGCGTAGCCGATGCGGAAGGGATTTGGCCCCTGGCCAGAGCCGCCGTAGTTACGATAGTCGGGGTGGAGGGTCAGGTAGCCGTTGCGGGCCAGGGCGTCGGCCAGGGGAAGGGTGTATGCGCTCGCCGTCTGGTATGACGTGGGTTGAATGAAGCCGTGGTTGACGATGACCACGGGGAATGGCCCTTCACTCTTTGGAACATTCATCACGCCCGTGATGGGAATGCCGTCGCTGGGATAGCGGATCAGATAGCGAGTGAAGGCGGGCTGCTCCTCCAGCACGCGCACGGTCTCGATGCGCCCGCCGCCGTAGCTTCGTTGGCGTAGGCCCTCCACATCGATGGCGGCGTAGGCGTCGGGGGTGGCGGTGGGCGGGGCGGGCGTGGCCGACGGCGGTGGGAGAGTGGCGGTGGCGGTCGCGGTGG
>JAHCIE010000037.1 GCA_026129385.1 Anaerolineae bacterium | reverse complement strand
CTCAAGATCGGCCTGGTGACTGACCAGGGCGGCGTCAACGACAAGAGCTTCAACCAGTCGGCCTGGGAGGGTGTGCAGAAGGCCATGAAGGAATTGGGCATCGACGGTAAGTACGTCGAGTCCAAGCAAGAAACCGACTACGAGAAGAACCTCGACCTGTTCGCCACCGAAGGTTATGACATGGTCCTGGGTGTCGGCTTCCTCATGGGCGACGCCCTCGCCAAGAAGGCCAAGCAGTATCCCAACATCAAGTTCGCCATCGTCGACAACGCCTACTTCCCGGCCAAGGCAGGCGACCCCGATCCCTACGCCACCGACCTCAAGAACGTGACCAGCCTCATGTTCGCGGAGGACCAGGTCGGCTACCTGGCAGGCGTGCTCGCCGGCTGCATGAGCAAGAGCGGCACGGTCTGCTCCGTCAGCGGTCAGGAGATTCCGCCGGTGGTCCGCTTCGTGACCGGCTTCCAGACCGGCGCCAAGGCCCAGAACCCCAGCATCAAGACCCTCAACACCTACATCCCCAGCTTCGTCGACCCGGCCAAGGGTAAGGAAACGGGCGCGTCGATGATCGGCCAGGGCTGCGACATCGTCTTCGGCGTCGGCGGCAACACTGGCAACGGCGGCCTCCTCGCCGCCAGCCAGGCCGGTAAGGCCGCCATCGGCGTTGACGTCGACCAGTACAACACCTACCCCGAGATCAAGGCCAGCCTGATGACCAGCGCCATGAAGAACGTGGACGCGGCGGTCTTCAACGCCATCAAGAATCTCCAGGGGGGTAGTCTCAAGGCCGGCATCGTCACGTCTGACGTCAAGAACGGTGGTATCGGCCTCGCTCCCTTCCACGACTGGGACAGCAAGGTCGACCAGAAGTGCAAGGACGCCGTCGCCAAGGCCATCGAAGGCCTCAAGGCGGGCACGATCAGCACCGGCTACAAGCCGTAAGCCTCGGCTCCGCACCAATACCCAGGGGCGCACCACCCAGTGCGCCCCTGCTCTTTTCAACCTCCATTCCCCAGTCTCCCATCGCGCTAGCCCTCGCCCCCCTTCGCCCGGTGGTAATGCCGGCGCGCCTTCGCCCTGTTCCCACAGTCCGCCATCGAACACCAACGGCGGCTGTGGTTCTTGCTGGTGTCAACGAACAGCCAGCCGCACGTCTCCCCATCGCACGCATGTACCTTCGTCACCTCGGTCGACGTCAGCACCTCCAACGCCGACTGAGCTACCGCCCATAGAGGCTTGTCCAGGGCCACATGGCCCTCCCAGCGCAACTCGAACCCATCACCGCCCTGGACGAGCCGCGCATGCGCATACGCATCCGCCACCGCCCGATTGACCACATCCAGATCGTGTTCGTCTGCAACACCCCCCTCACTGCGCGCCAGGAACACGCGATACAACGCCCCCCGCAACCGCCGCGCCTGCTCCAGCATCGTCGCCGCCTCGCCGGGATGGCGCTCCGCCTCCGCCCGTAGGGTGACCGCCTCGTCATCCGAGATCACGCCCATCTGCCGCCCGAACTCCACCAGATCGGCATAGCTGTCCAGATGGTCGCCGTGCGCCTCGCCCGCTGACCGATACCAGGCCGTCGTGTTGGCAAAGTTCAGACAGAGCCGCCCGCCCAGCGGAGAGAAGACATAGGCCTCTGCCTGTTGCTCCGTCATTGTTCCCCCTCTGCATCGGGAGCCAACCTTAAATTTCGCCTGCCCCCTGGCGTAAAATATCCGCGTTGAAAACCACTTGACAGGTTATACGCATTCTGATAGAATATAACCATCATCACGATTATAGCAGGTTACGCAGGTGATGTCAAGAGGGGGCAGCGACCGGCCGCTCCGCAGCCAGGGAAGGACAGGGGCGGCGCGGGCTGGCCCGTTGCTCAGCCCGCGCCGCCGGGTAAGCCGAAGCACGGCAGGAGAGGTGAGCCATGGACGTGACGCAACGAACCGAGCCAACCCAGCGTATCTATCCCAGCTTCTACGACCGGCCCCACGACCGCCCCATCCTCAGCACGGATGGCACAGGCCGCGCGGCCCTCATCCTCGCCACTTTGCTTCTGATCCTGATCAGTGTAGCATTACTATTGATGGCCGTTTAGCCGGTCCTGGAGGGAACCATGTCCGATATGACCAAGGCCCACCTCATGCGTTTGCTGGACGAGGGCCGCACCGCCTGGGAGGCGACCCTGCGGGATGTGCCACGCGAGCGCATGACCCAGACAGGCGTGGTCGGCGACTGGACGGTCAAAGATATCGTCTCCCACATCAGCTTCTGGGAGGGGATAAGCGCGGGTCGGCTGGGTGGCCTGGTCAGTGGTCAGCCACCCACCGATGTCGAACTGTACGGCGCGGGAATCACCCCAGAGATCGCCGCGCTCGACATGGACGCCTTCAATGCATGGCAACAGCAGCGCGACCGTGACCGCCCCCTCGACGAAGTGCTGATGGGCGAGCAGCAAAGTCTACCGCCGCCCGTATACCACGTGCGGGCCGCGCGCATCCGCTCACGGCCGCGCCAACTGGGCGACAGAATCGCCCGCCTGGGAAAACGTCGCCGGCAACAGCTACGAACACTGGGCGGAACACGCCGCCTCGATTCGCGCCTGGCTAGAAGGGAGACCGGCTTGATACACCTGTCCCAAACAGGCGCGCGCCGCGTGATGCTGGCCGCTCAGGGGCTTGACCGCCGCCCTGGGCGGCTCGCCACGCCTGACGACGTGCTGGCCGCCATTCGCCGCATGGGGGTGCTTCAGATCGACACGATCCACGTCGTCGCCCGCAGCCCTTACCTGGTGCTGTGGAGCCGCCTGGGGGACTACGAACCGCGCTGGCTCGACGAATCCCACGCCGACGGCCAGATCTTTGAGTATTGGGCCCACGCCGCCTGCTTCCTGCCCATCGAAGACTGGCCCCTCTACCGCCGCCTCATGCTCGACGAAGTCAAAGGCTGGGTGCGCGCTCAGCCCTGGCTGGATGCCAACCCCCAGGTTGCCGCCACCGTTCTCACCCACCTGCGCGAGGAAGGCCCCGTCCTCTCCTCCGCCTTCGAGCGTACCGACGGGCGACGCGGCGTTTGGTGGGACCGCAAGCCAGAAAAGCTGGCCCTGGAAGCCCTCTCTTCAACACGGGCGACGTCATGATCGCGCGCCGCCACAACTTCCAGCGCGTCTACGACCTGCGCGAGCGCGTCCTACCCCACTGGGACGACGCCGACACGCCACCACTGGACGACGTGCGGCGGACCCTGACCGCGCGCACGGTCCGCCATCTGGGCGTGACGACGGCCCGCTGGATCCCCGATTACTACCGACTGCCCAAACGCGGTGTGGCCGAGCTACTCGACCGACTGGTGGACGACGGTGAGCTTCTCCCCGCCGCCGTCGAAGGTTGGCGCGACCCCACCTATCTACATCCAGACGTCGCCGCCTTCGCCCGCAACGCCGACGCCGATGCCCACGCGCCGACACTCACCACCCTGTTGTCACCCTTCGACCCCCTGGTGTGGGACCGCGAGCGGGCCAGCGCGGTCTTCAGCTTCGACTACCGCATCGAATGCTACACCCCTGCCCCCCAACGGCGCTACGGCTACTTCAGCCTGCCCATCCTGCATCGAGGCGACCTCGTCGGCCGCCTGGACGCCAAGGCCCATCGCAAAGACCGCCTGTTCGAGGTCAAATCGCTCCACCTGGAGCCGGGCATTGCGGCGACAGACGACCTTATTGCCGACGTGGCGGCCGCCGTGTTGGACGCCGCCGCCTGGCATAGAACCCCACACGCCATCGTGCGCATCTCGCAGCCAGCGGATGTCGCAGAGCGGATGAACCGCCACCTCGCACACTAGCAGTCGTTGGCCTATCGCCCTCGATCGCCTTGCAGCCCCACATTCCATCCTCCTCCTACTGGTAGACGGGTCCACAAGCCGACGAGTAGCCAATTCTCCGCGAACGGTTGTCTTATCGCTACGCCACGGGCGGCAACGCGCGTTACACTAAGAGGGACTCAAAGCCCTCGCAAGGAGGCCTGCATGACGACGAGCACGATCATAGATCCGTGGGCGGTAAGCGAGTCGGGATTTCCGGCTGATGGTCGGCCGGCAGACAAGCTCACCTATGCGTTGAACTACGCGGTCCTGGCCCCTTCGGGCCACAACACCCAGCCCTGGCTGTTCCAAGTCAAAAAGGACCAGGTCGACCTGTTTGCCGACCCTACCCAGGCGCTACCCGTGGTTGACCCAACGATCGCGAGCTGATCAGCCGCTGCGGCGCGGCACCGTTCAACTTGCGCCGCGTTGCGCTACTGGCTATACGGCCGATGCCAGTATCCTACCGATAAGCGTCGCGATCTGCTCTGCACGGGTCAAGCTGGGCCACTCCCACAAAGCCACCGCCGAGGAGGTCGCACTCTTCCAGGCTATCACCAAGCGCCGCACCAACCGCTCGGCCTACGAGAATCGCTCCTCACCGATAAGGCTCCTCGAAGAGTTGAAGATGGCAGCAACGCAAGAGGGCGCATGGCTCGAAGTCGTCGAGAACGAAGACATCCGCAACGCCACCGCCGATCTCATCGCCGAAGGCGACCGCATCCAGTGGTCAGACGCCCAGTTCCGCCGCGAGCTGGCCTCGTGGACACACCCCAA
Organism: Anaerolineae bacterium; assembly: GCA_026129385.1. Taxonomy (GTDB): domain Bacteria; phylum Chloroflexota; class Anaerolineae; order Epilineales; family JAHCIE01; genus JAHCIE01. The sequence goes on along the minus strand of JAHCIE010000037.1, from coordinate 12,034 downwards.
CCGCAACCTGCGGCGCGACGGTATTCCCGGCTACGCTATGGGCGTCGCCGATACCGCCGCCTATGCGTCTGCCTATCATCCGCACCTGATTCCGGCGAATGGCCAGGCGGCCAAGGACCGCGACCTGGCCCTCGGCTCGCCCGCCCTGGTTGTCCTGGGCACGGACAAGGACGACGCCGCCGCCTGGCTGGCAACCGGCCAGGCCCTCCAGCGTATCTTGCTCCGCGCCCGCGCTTCCAGCGTCTGGGCATCGTACCTCAACCAACCTATCGAGGTTCCTGAGCTCCGGCCACGCTTCGCGCGCGTCGTCGGTCATGTCGGTCATCTGCAACTGTGCCTGCGGCTGGGCTATGGGCCTGACGTACGCCCGACGCCCCGCCGTCACGTCAGCGATGTGGTGATCGAATCGTGGGGTTAACCTGGTCGCTTATGTCTCTACACATCCTCATTCTGGACGCCGACGCCGTCGCCGCCCAGGTCACCGAAGCAGGCGTTAGGCGCGCCCTGCCTGAGGCGACGCGGTCCGGCGTCTCTGATGTCGTGGCTGGGGGGCTGAGTGGGGAGGGAGGGCGGCCCGACGCCCTGATTATCGACCCTGCGCCCCACAATCTCGCCAGCGCCTGGCTCATCCAGGCCTTCAAGGCCGAGAACCCCGACGCACTGGTGATCGTGCTCGCTTCGGCCCCAACGCCCAACCTACAGCGCACGCTCAACCGCCTGGGGGTGGATGTGTATCTAGAGAAGCCCGTCAGCCTGCCGATCCTGCTCCAGGCGCTGCTCGCCTCGCTTCGCGTGCCGGGCAGCAACCCGCCGCTACGGGCCGCATCCGCCCACTAACACGCTACCACCCTTGTGAGACAGACCCTGACGGTCGCCAAGATCGTCAGGGTCGTCGTATTTCCAGGTGGTAGAAGGTTCGCCCTTCGTTGCGACCCCTTTCCCCCAGTCGGCCATAGATGGGAGTATGCTGTCCACAGGCGTCCCGGGCCCGGCGAGTCGCCAGGCCGCGTTGTCTGACAAGGAGAGGCATATGAAGGCCATCATCGTCTACGACTCCGAATACGGGAACACCCACGATGTCGCCGAGGCCATCGCCGCCGCCCTCAGCCACTACGAGACCGTGCAGTTGCTGGCCGTACCAGACGCCACCAACATTGACTGGCAAGGCGTCAAGCTGCTCATTGTCGGCGGCCCCACCCAATGGCGCGGTGTGAGCGAGCGCATGCACACCTGGCTCGACGCCTTGCCACCCGGCAGCCTCACCGGCATCCACGCCGCCGCCTTCGACACCCGCTACCACGGGATGAAACTCCTGACGGGGGCCGCCGCGCCGCCCATCGCCAAGCGCCTCAAGGAGCTAGGCGCGGAGGTGCTACTCCCACCTGAGAGTTTCTATGTCGTCGACGCGCAAGGCCCTCTGGCCAACGGTGAACTTGAGCGCGCTTCCCGCTGGGCCTTGCTGACCCCGGCTGGCGTCCAGGAGGAGTGAGCCTATGATTCACGTCGCACCCTCCTCCCAACGGACGATCTCGCCTTTGGGCGCGCTCTGGCGCGCCCTCCTGGTGGGCGTCGCCTATCTCGTCGCCCTCACGCTCGGCGGCCTGGTCACCAGCGTCCTCGGTCTCGCCAATCCGCCCATCGCCGAGAGCATGAACCCTACCCAGGCGCTGATCAGCTCCTTCGCCGCCGGTGCTCTTATCGCCCTGGCGCTGGGACCGCTAGCAATTCGCCTCAATGTACCACTGTGGAACCGCATCCTCGTCCTGGCCTCCGTCACCTTCGTCGTCGGCAGCCTCATCAACCTCATTGAGGCTCTGTACTTCACCACCATGTTCGAGACGGGCATCGCCTCGGCGCTCATTGGCGCGGCCATAGGCTACCTGGGCCTCGCCGCCGCGCTCGCGTACCTCTTCCCGCCAGAGCTACCCATCCGCCGCATGCGCGACGCGACCCGCGAGATATGGCAACAGCGCACGGCCCTCAACTGGCTCGGTCGGATTGTTCTGGCCGCCCTGGCCTATGTGCCCATCTACCTCGGCATCGGCATGCTCATCGCCCCCATCGTCACGCCCTACTACACCAACCCGGCCCTGGGCCTGGGGCTGCGCATCCCTGGCTTCGACGTCATCCTGCCCCTGGAAGTCGTGCGTAGTCTGCTCATGGTCCTGGCCCTGTTCCCCATCGTTTGCCTGTGGCGCGAGTCGCGCCTGGGGCTGGCCCTCATGCTAGGCTGGACCGTCGCCATTCTGGGCGGCATCGTCCCGATGCTCAGCACCTCGTTCTTCCCGCCCATCCTACGCATCACCCACGGCATCGAGATCACCGTCGACTCCTTCCTGCTGGGCTTCATGCTGGCCTGGCTGCTGGGCAGCGGTCCCTGGCGCATGAGGCGCGGCTGAACGGGTCACATCAGGCGTCGGGCCAACGCCCGGCGCCTCTCGCCACGGAGGTGGCCTCGATGACAACCTTAGCCCTGGATCGAGAGACGATTGGCGCAACGCGCGCCCCTGACCCCACCTGGCGCGACCTTTATCGGGCGGGCGGCGTGTCTGCCTTGCTCACTACTCTCAGCTACATCCTCGCCCTCGTCATCGTCTTCACCGTCCCGCCCACTCCTACCGCGGGCGGCGCGGCCATTCTTGAGTACATCGCCACGCATCGGTCGAGCTACATCGTTCAGCAGGCCCTCTGGTTGCTTCCCAGCGTGCTGCTTATCATCGTCTTCCTGGCGCTCTATCCGGCCCTCAAGGGCGTGAACAAGAGCTACGCGGCTATCAGCGTCGTCCTTAGCATTGTTGCGTGGGCAGTCACACTCGCCTATCCGGTGACAGGCGGTGGCGCCCCCGCCCTGGTTGTCCTGAGCGATCAGTACACCGCCGTGGCGAGTGACGCCCCGCGAGCTGCCTTGGCTGCCGCGGCCGAGAGCTTCATTGCCCTCAACAGCGTGCCCTCCGTCATGGGCGTCCTCGAAGCCATCGGCATCCTGCTCGTCTCGCTGCTCATGCTCAAGAGCGTCTTCAGCCAACGCGTGGTGTACCTCGGCATCGTCACGGGCGCGATCGGCATTATCTGCGAGACGTTGAGGCCGCTGCTTGGCCCCGGTTACGCTGTCTACGGCCTGCTCCTGTTCGTCTGGCTTCCCCTCCTGGGCTGGCAGTTGTACAAGCTAGGCCGGGTCAGGGAAGCAACCTACCAGGGAACCGATAATCAGCCCGCTCCCTGATGATGGCTCACGGAGCGCCCGCCCCGTACACTCCTCCGCGGACGGACCACAGCCTATGCCGCTGTGGTCCGTCCATGTCGTGGAGATGTTGTCACCCGCCGTAATGAAAGCCTTCTGGACGGCAGGCCAGAACAGGCTATACTGAGGAAGATGTCCACAGGTAGGAGAATCCCCATGAACATTGGAGTCCCCCGCGAACGACGGCCAGACGAGCACCGCGTCGGGTTGACCCCCACGCGCGTCGAGATGCTCACCCGCGCCGGCCATCGTTGCTACGTCGAGCACAGCGCCGGATTAGGAGCAGGCTTCCAGGATGATGCCTACGTGCGCGCCGGGGCGCAGATCGTCTACTCCCCCGAGGAGGTCTTCGGCCGCGCCGACCTCGTCATCAAAGTAGCCCGCCCTACCGCCGAGGAAGGCCAATGGCTGCGGCCAGGCCAGGTCATCATGGCCTTCTGGCATCTCGCCACGGCGTCTAGCGAGAAGCTACAACGGCTGCGCGACCACCGCATCACCGCCATCGCCTACGAGATGATTCGCAATGACGACGGTTCCGCACCCATCTTGCGCCCGATGAGCCAGATCGCCGGCCGCATGTCGGCCCATATTGCCGCCGGCCTGCTTCAGAACAATTATGGTGGGCGCGGAGTCCTGCTCGGCGGCCTACCGGGCGTCCCCCCCGCTGAAGTAGTCATCCTGGGCGCGGGGACAGCCGGCATGGCCGCCGCCCGCGCCTTTACTGGCCTCGGCGCGTCAGTATACATCCTCGACCGCGATGTCACCCATCTGGAACGTGTTTTTGAGCATGAACAACGGCGCGTCACCACCATGATGGCCCACCACCACAACATCGAGAAGGTCGTCAAGTTCGCCGATGTCGTGGTGGGCGCAGTTCTCATCCCCGGCGCGCGGACGCCCGTCCTGGTGACGCGGGAGATGGTTCGCACCATGCGCCGCCGCGCCGTCATCCTCGATATTGACATCGACCAGGGCGGTAGCATCGAGACTGCCCGACCGACCACGCACCAAACGCCCACCTATCTCGCGGAAGACGTGATCCACTTCTGCGTGCCGAACCTGGCCGGTGTCTTAGGTCGCACCGCATCTCACGCCCTTGCCATCGCCACGTGGCCCTACGTCCACCATATCACTGAGCACGGACTGGACACAGCCATCACCCACAGCTCTTCGTTGCAACGCGGAGTCGCTATCCGCGACGGCGATGTGGTCGCCCTGGACAGCCGGCCCGAGGTGTCGCTATGAATTGGCTTGAAATGTACCGCGACCGAGTCAAGACGGCGCCGGAGGCCGCCAAGAGCATCGCCTCCCACACCCGCCTATTCCTGACCGGCAACTGCTCAGTGCCCCAGACAATCCTGGCCGCGCTCGTCGAGCGCGCCGCCCAGGTCGAAAACGTCGAGATTGTCCAGCTGCTGACCATCGGCTCCGCTGACTACGTTGCCCCCGAGATGGCCGGCCACCTCCGGGTCAATACCCTATTCATCAGCGACAACGTTCGACCCGCCGTCAACGACCGCCGCGCTGACTTCACGCCCTGTTTCCTATCCGAGATTCCGAACCTGTTCCGCAGCGGGAAGCTACCCCTCGACGCCGCCCTTATCCAGGTATCACCGCCCGATGAGCATGGCTTCTGCTCCTTCGGCGTCGAGGTCGGCTGCACCAAGCCCGCCGCCCAGGCTGCCCGCCGCGTCATCGCTGAGATCAACCCGGCCATGCCACGCACCATGGGCGACTCCTTCATCCACGTCTCCAAACTCGATACCATCGTGCTGGCCGACTACCCACTGCCCGAAGTATCGATGGCGTCCACCGATCCCATCACCGAGCGCATCGCCGATCACGTCGCCAGCCTCATCCCCGACGGCGCGACCCTCCAGACCGGCATCGGGGCCGTTCCAGACGCTGTGCTCAAGCGGCTGGTCAATCACCGCGACCTGGGGGTGCATACCGAGCTGTTCTCCGACGGCGTCATCGACCTCGTCAATCGAGGCGTCATCAATGGCGAGCGCAAGACCATTCACAACGGCAAGATGGTGGCAGGTTTCATGATCGGAACCCAGCGCCTCTACGACTTCGTTCACGACAACCCCATCGTCGAGCTACACCCAACCGATTATGTCAACGATCCCTTCGTCATCGCCCAGAACCACGCCCAGGTAGCCATCAACTCGGCCATCGAGGTCGATATCACCGGCCAGGTATGCGCCGACAGTATCGGGACACGGCTGTACAGTGGCGCAGGTGGCCAGGTGGACTTCATCTACGGCGCATCCCGCTCCAAGGGTGGCATCCCCATCATCGCCCTGCCCAGCACCCTCCATCGGAAGGGCCATCCACCCGTGAGCCGCATCGTCCCCACCCTCAAGGTCGGGGCTGGGGTCGTCACCTCGCGCAATCATGTACATTATGTCATTACCGAGCATGGTATCGCCGACCTATACGGGAAGACCATCGCCCAGCGCGTCGAAGCCCTCATCCAGGTCGCGGGGCCAGAGTTCCGCGACGACCTGACAGCCCAGGCGCGCGAGATGCGCTACCTGTAACGCGATGATCACGGACGAAGGACCAACCGGTAGCCCCGGCAAGGTTCTTCGTCCGTGATCGTCATCCGTCGTGAAGGAACCTCCACCACACGAAGCGCCTTCTTCCCCCTGCCGGTCGCCCCTTAGGCATACAATAGCGTTAAGCCACAATAGCCTCGCGGCCATCGGCCGCTTGCCATAGCGCACCTCATTCAACGCCGAATGAAAGGAGCATAGCCATGTTGCGCACGATTCTTGTTCCACTGGACGGCTCGCCGCTAAGCGAACAGGCGCTGCCCATTGCCGGCCCCCTTGCCGCCGCCACCGGCGCCAGGCTGCTCCTCGTTCGCGCCGCCTGGGTGCCGCACCTTGCAGACCTCTCCCCCCAAGATGCCGAGATCCACTCGATCCAGGTCGCCGAAGAGTACCTGGCTACCATCAAGACGCGCCTCGAGGCTGACGGCCTGGTAGTGGACACGGCCATTCCCTTCGCGCCCGCCGGCGAAGGCATCCTGATCGAGATCGACCTCCACTACCCGGACCTGGTGGTCATGTCCACCCACGGCCGTTCCGGCATCTCCCGCTTGCTGTTCGGCTCAGTCGCCGAAACGGTCGTCGCCAGAAGCAGCGCCCCAGTCCTGCTCGTCCGCGTCGCCCGCGCCGAGCTACCCATCCAGCCCATCAAGCCGCAGCCTGCGATTCTGGTTCCCCTGGATGGCTCCGCCTTCGCCGAGGCGGCCCTCGTCCATGCCAGGGAACTCGCGCTCGCCCTCGGTGGCGAGTTGGTGCTGATGCGCGCCGTAGTGCCACCACCCCAATGGGTTGACCCCATAGTCGTCTGCCCTATCCGACCGAAGGGCCGTCACCCGCGAGGATATCGAAGCCAAAAACCTACCTGACCGACCTCGTCACCCAGTTGCATACAGGGCATCCGCGCCCGTGGCGTCGTGCAAATCGGGCGCGCGACCGACTCCATCCTGCACGAGTGCGAAGCCTGCGAAGCCGATCTGATCATAATGACCACCCACGCCCGAACCGGCTGGAATCGCGCCGTCTTCGGGAGTGTGGCGATGGGCATTCTATACCACACCGACCGCCCCATCCTGCTGGTCAACCCGAAGGCTGAGCGCGCGGGCGAAGCTGAGAAGCCTGTCAAGGACCCGCCGCTGCTGATCCACACGTAAGGAGAGCGCCATGTATCATGGGTTCTGGTTCCTCTGGATGGGTCCATCTTTAGCGAGCGGGCCTTACCCCTCGCCACCACCATTGCCCGCGCCACCGATGCGACCATTGAGCTGGTTCGGGCCACTTATAGTGCAGCCTACCGGCGCTGGACCCCATTGACGCCCAGGTACGCGCCGTTCGCGAGGCGCGAGTCTATCTCGAAGCCGTCGCCGATGAGTTGCGTGCCCAGGGGCTGAAGGCCGACGTGAGCGTCCCCTTCGCCCTGGCCGATACCAGGCATCCTGCGCGGAAGATCGGGCGACGCCAGGCCGACGTCGTGATCATGGCTTCGCACCGCAAACCGACGCCTGAGCAAAAAGTGTACGGCTCGGTGGCGCAGGCCGTTCTGGCGAAGAGTCCAGTGCCAGTCATTGTCATGCGTGTCGATGAGACCATCGCCCACGCTGAGACGAGGGCCGGCGGACCGGAAATCCTTGTCCCTGTGGATGGCTCCTCCTTCGCGGAGGCGGCAGTTCCCTTCGCGGCTCAACTGGCTCACGCCCTGGGTTGGACCCTCGTCCTGCTGCGTGTGCTGCCCGACCCCACTCAATCGGGAATCAAGCCAGCCACGTATCTTGAGGAAGAGGCCCGCGCTGTCAGCTACCTCGTCGAACTCGCCACCCCGCTACGGCACACAGGCTTAAAGATCCAGACCGAGATCAAGACGGGGCCGACCTCACCCACCATCCTTCGCGAGAGCGAGACACGCCACACGGGCTTGATTGCCATGGCCACCCACGGCCTCAGCGGCGTTCAGGAAATGCTGTTCGGCAGTGTGACGATGGATGTTCTCCGCAACACCCAGTTGCCCCTCATGCTCGTCCGTCCGACCCAGCAAGCGGTACGCCCATCGCAGGCGACCAATCTGGGCATAAAGGCCGAAGATCTGGCCGACAGCATCCCCAGTCGCTAATACCCACGTCGCACGTGACCTTCCTAACGCCGAACCTCCCGCGGGGTCAACCCTGCGGGAGGTCCTTTTCGTGCCCAGGGCAGACAGAGCCGCTGCTACGCTGGGCGGTTCATCTCGTAGATGAGGCGTAGACCCGTCAACGTTAGATTGGGGTCGATGCGGTCCAGACACGTCGTATTCGGCGCAATGACCTCGGCGCGATCGCCTGTGGCGATGACCGTCGCCTCAGCCCCCAACTCCGCCTTGAGGCGAGCCACCATCCCTTCTACCAACCCCACGTAGCCGTAGACCAGCCCTGCCTGCAAAGACTGCACCGTATTACGCCCGATAGGCGACGGGGGCGGCGTCAGCTCTACCAGCAGCAATTGCGATGTCTGGCGAAACAACGCCTCGGCCGCGATATCGATGCCGGGCGCGATCGCCACGCCCAGGTAATCGCCGTTGGCGGCGATGGCGTCGAAGGTCGTCGCCGTGGCAAAGTCGACCACGATGGCGGGCGTCCCATATTGGCGGATGGTCGCCACAGCGTTGGCGATGCGGTCAGGTCCTAGCTCTCGCGGGTTATCGATGCGCAAGCGCACCCCACTGCGCGTGCCCGGCCCAACCACGACTGGCGTGCAGGCCAGCCCCTCCGCGACTCGCTCAAAGGTGCGGGTGAGCGGCGGGACTACCGACGCCAACACGACGCCGCCCACATCGCGGGCCGAGTAGCCGCTCATCTGAAACAGGCTCTCTAGCAGCACGAAATACTCATCCTGGGTGCGCTCTGCGCGTGTGGCGATGGTCCAGTGGCCCGCCAGCCGTTCCCCATCGAACAGGCCGATGACGATGTGGACGTTACCAATATCGAAGGCCAGTAGCATGGCTCCCCCTACGCCAGGTCGCGGGCGGACGGCACGCCGTGCAAACCCTCAGCGGCCTCGATGGCCCGCACCACAGCGCGGCTGACGGCCAACACCGCCGCCGTCGACAGGCTCATGACATCAACCGGTTTGTCGCCCCTGGCGAGGACAAACAGGGTGTCGCCGTCGTGCATGGTATGGGTGGGGCGAATCGCCCATGCCAGGCCGTCGTGGGCGGCGCGGGCCACGGCGCGCGCCTGAGCCTTAGTCAGGGCCGCGTCCGTCATCAGCACGCCAATGGTCGTATTCAGGCCGGAGAGCGGCGGCTCCGCCGCCTCCTGCACCAACAGGGCGACGCTGTCGGCAAACCCACCGTGCGGCCAGCGCGCCCCCGCCACGATGCGCCCGCTCCTGGAATCCACCACATCCCCCACCGCATTCACCGCCAGCAACGCCGCGATGGTGGCCCCACCACCGGTAGTGACCGCAGCATAGCCAATCCCGCCCTTCATCATGCCCGCCGGTCCCAGCAGCTTGCCCACCGTCGCGCCGGTGCCCGCGCCGACACTGCCGTCGGCAGGGACCGCGTTCGTCGCTGTCTGGCAGGCCGTGTAGCCCGCTGCCGCATCCGGCCACGCCACTGGCCCCAGGCCCAGGTCGAACAGGATGGCCGCCGGCACGATCGGTACACGCGCCACGCCAACATTGACGCCGACGCCCCGCTCGAAGAGATAGCGCATCACCCCATCGGCCGCCCCCAGGCCAAACGCGCTACCGCCGCCGAGCACCACAGCATGCACCTCGTTAACCGTGTTCGCCGGGTCGAGCAAGTCCGTCTCGCGCGTACCAGGTGCCGACCCGCGCACATCGACACCGCCCACCGCCCCCGCCTCACACAAAACGACGGTGCAGCCGGTGCCGAGGGGACGGTTGGTGTAGTGGCCGATGCGGAAGCCGGGGAGAAGCTCGTTCATGCTGTGACCTGTCTATCAGTGGTCGTTGATGCCCAGAATCAGGACAGGGATGTCGATGTCCGACACCCCGCGCTGCTCTAGGTCCCACACGAACTGCTCGAAGTACGAAACGCCAGTCGACAGTTGATCGGCGAAGTCCTTGACGGGTACAATTTCGACGCCGGCCGCTATGTACCCTAAGTTGTGGAAGATGGTCATCTTGGCGCACACGTTGTACACCATGAAGGCGTACTTCCCGAATTGCACCTCGACACCCAGTTGCTCCTTCAGGAAGTCCAATTCTCTGAATGCGCCGCGCTGGATACGTTTCGGCTGATAACCGGGCGTATAGTAGCCTGTCGGATAGTCGCACTTTACTCTCGTCGTCACCCAACCGCGAGGCTTGAACTCCCGGGAAAAGCTGCCGTTCAATGCCCTCGGATTGAAGAGCATTCTGCCCGGCATGGTCTTCTCGCGGCTCTCCTTGGTCATGAATTGATAGGCGTCCACCGCTTCAATGATCTCCAGTATCTCCTCCAGTAGGTGTGGGTATTTCTCGGTGATGAATCCGTGTCCCTTGTTGAAGGAGTACAGGCCAGCGACTCTCACGGCTCTCGATCCTTCCACTCCTCGGGGACCTGCGAAACCTTCTCGCGCCCCGTCGGCGTATGGACTGGCTTGCCCAAGGGCCGCCTCTTCAGACGGCCTGAGAAGTAGTCGTGGAGGCGCTCCTTTGCGACCTCCATGTAATCAGCTTCCTTGTCACAACCGGCCGCTCGGCGCCGATGCATAGCAGCGGCGATGAGAGAGGAACCCACTCCGCAGTAGGGGTCCAATACCCAATCATCCTCCGCTGTCAGGGCGAGAACGCAGCGCTCGACAAGTTCGATGGGGAACTGGCACGGGTGTATGGTCTTCTCTGGATGGTTCGACTTCACGTTGGGAATATCCCAGAGCTGCTTGTCCCACTCCTGGGCAACGAATTCCCAGACGTCCGAAGGTTCTTCCCCAAGGGATTGCCTGAGGAAGCCCTTTATTGGGAGCCTTTGAAAATGCCGCTTTCCTGGATGCTTGGAGGGCACGCGAATTGGATCGAGGTTGAAAGTGTAATCACCACTCTTGGTGAACCACAGAGGATCGTCTCCGTAGCGTCTGAGGCGCTTGGACGCATGCAGACCGTGCTGAAAGTGCCAGATGATTCGGTTACGCAGCTTCAAGCCCCGTTGCTTGAACTGGTGGTAGAAGAATATATCTAGCGGGAAGACCTCTCCCTCCTCGACGTAATTCCCAACCTGCCAGCAGATGCTGCCCCGAGGAGACAACGCACGCACCAGATCGTCAATGATTCTATTCTGCTGCTCTAGATAGGTCTCGATAGCCTGTCGTGTCTCGTACTGCTTCCCAATGTTATAAGGGGGCGATGTCACAACAAGTTGAATGCTCTCGTCGGGAATCGTCCTCAGAAAGCCCGATGTATCCCCCTGGTGGAGGACAATCGACCGCTGGGTTGAGAAGTCAGGCGCGATCTCAGGTAGACCGAAGAGGGAGGCTGTCTTGTAGGTCTGGCTCATGTATGTGTTCCGGTTCATCGTAGCAGCCTCCAGAGTCATGGATAGCCGATGCTCTCTTGGCTACGAGGAGGGTACCTCAAGATAGAAACTTGCGCTTCAAGTACCCCAGCGCCACCTTGTCTATATCCTCGCCGTCGCGCCAGCGTTCTTCGAGGTTCTCGACGCCATACAGGGCGCGCAGGGCGGTCTTCGTGTCCTCGTCGTAGACGCCGCTGGGCGTGCCCTTGAGATAACCCGCGCGAACCAGGATGGCCTGGAGGTCGTGGGCGATGCCCGAATCCAGCGGCACGATGTCCTCGGGGCGAGCGGGCAGGAAGTACAGGTTATGAATGGAGAGCAGGCGGTGCAGCTCGTCAATGGGCGTCGGGTGGTCGTCCACGCGCAGGTCGATGTAGCGGTCATTGAAACCCGCGTAGCCGCCCCCCATCCGCACCACCACCAGCGCCGCCGACTGTTGCCCGCGCGAGTCGCCGCCCGCTGCCTGTCCCGCCGCCAGCGCCGTCACCAGCCGCTCGGCTAGCGGGCCGCCAGTCGCCTCGAAGGTCTCGGCCAGCGCGTCCACCACCTTCGCCCCCGCCAGGATGTTGCCCTGACAGGCGTAGCCCAGGCCGGTGCGGCCCCCTGCCCAGGCGTGGCACCCAGAGCCGGTGTAGGTGGCAGCGTTGCCGTGAGCGTCGACCAGCCCGACCTGCCGCTTTGCGCGCTCATCGTCCCCGGCCAGCAGCCTGTCCAGGGTTGCCTGAGGTGGGGTCCCCATCGACAGCA
>JAHCIE010000369.1 GCA_026129385.1 Anaerolineae bacterium | reverse complement strand
TACCTGCTGACCGGCGACGGCGCGCCCCAGCTCGCACCGCGCCGCGTCGGGCCGGGTACGCATCTCATCACGCCGCTGTACATCGAGGAGGGGGTGGAGATCGGCGCGGGCTGTGTCATCGGTCCCCACGTCTACGTCGAGCGCGGCGCGGTTATCGGCGACGGCGCGCGCCTCGAAGACGCGGTGGTGCTGCGCGATGCGACCGTCGACGCCGGCCGCTGCGTGGTGGGGGATGTGGTGGCGTAGACGGCGACCTACCCCAGAATGATGTGGCTCCCGCCACGGCGTACCGCCCGCCAGCCCAGCGATTCAAAGACGCGAACGACCTGCCTGCCGCTGAGAATCGGCAGCGGCGGCATCAGGCCATGACCTCAACCTGCCGAGTTTCCGCAGTGAGAGGCAGGCCTTACTCGGCCCGCACCTGGAGACACAGGGCGATGGCTTCCTTGATGTTCTCGATCGCTTTCTGCTTGGTCGCGCCCTGACTCACGCACCCAGGGATAGCTGGACACTCGACCACCCACGTTCCATCCTCATCCCGGCTGATCGTTACCATGAATGTCATACCGCTTGTCCTTCTCTCGTCGCAGGAAGTCGCGCCTGGGGCTTGAGCAGCGTGGGTCCTATCTAGGTTCTACTCCGAACTGGGGATGCCGTCTACCGGGTGTTCGTCTTGTTAGTATGGCTGTGTGTCCCGTTCATTCGCCGCGAGTGTGGCCCTCTACGCCACCTCAGTCGCCAGCCCCAACTCCTTAAAGATGCCGAGGCGGTCCTGATAGATGCGGGCCTCGATGATGCGACCGTCGCGCAGGCGAAAGACCGTCGCTCCCGTCCACTCGATAGTCTTGCCGGTCGGCGGCCGCGGCGACGCCCCGCGAGTACGAAGCGGGCCATCGTTGGTCCCCCGCGCCGTCCAGGTGGCGACGACGATGTCACCCTCGGCGATAAGGTCGTGAACGGTGTACTGGATGTCGGGCAGGCGGGCGACATTCTCGGCCACGAAGTCGCGGGCGCCGGCCGGGCCGGGCGGAATGCGGGGCGGCGCGGTAGGATCGCGGTAGTCGGCGGCGAACAGGTCATCGGTCGCGGCCAGGTCGCGCGCGTTCCACACGTCGTCAAAGTAGCGGCGCACCAGGGTCTTGTTGCTCTTGGTCGTCATCGCTCCCTCCTGATGGAAACCGTGGACAGGATTGACAGCATGAGCAGGACAGAGGGGAAGCCAAGTCACCTCCTCCTGCCGTGACAACCAGTATAGGAGCCAACGGAGCGGCGCGCGACAGTCAGGTGGCGGATTGCGCGTCGGGCATTCGGAGGACCGAAGAACGCCGTTTGCGATATAATGGGGTCGAGGGACTTGCGCATTCCAACGGCAGGCGTGTACCCGGCCTGCCCCGTCGACGCCCCAGGAGGCCCCATGGAGCACGGTATCGTCAACAGTGTCGCGTATGCCAAGGGGCGGCGCGTCGGCGAGGTCGAGCTAGGCCAGATTCGCCAGTTCCTGGAAGACCCCGAGGTCTTCATCTGGATCGGCCTGTACGAACCCGACGAAGACATACTCCGACAGATTCAGCAAGAATTCGGATTGCATGACCTGGCCATTGAGGATGCACATAGCGCGCACCAGCGCCCAAAGGTCGAAGATTACGGCGACGAATTGTTCGTCGTCATGCGTACCGCCCAGATGAATGAAGAGACGCATCGCGTGGATTTCGGCGAAACCCACATCTTCGTCGGCGCACGCTACGTGGTATCCGTCCGCCACGGCTCCACGCAGTCGCACACCCATATTCGCGCCCGCGTCGAGAAGACGCCCCACCTGCTCGCCCAGGGCCCGGCCTTTGTCCTCTACGCGCTGATGGATTTCATTGTCGATCAATATTTCCCTGCCATCGACGCACTGGAACAAGACCTGGCCGACCTGGAGGACAAGGTCTTCAGCGAGAGCTTCAGCCGCGACACCACGGCCACCATCTATCAGCTTCAGCGGGAATTGCTACACATCAAGCACGTCGTCTCGCCGCTGGTAGAGATGTGCAACCGCCTCTCGCGCCCCGGCAACCAGATCATCCCAGAGGCGGGGCGGCTATACTTCCGCGACATCTACGACCATGTCGTGCGCGTCAACGAGATGATCGACACCCAGCGCGAGCTGCTGACGACCACGCTGGAAGCGACCTTCTCCCTCATCTCCATCGGGCAGAACGAAGTCACGCGACGTTTCGCCGCCTGGGCCGCCATCATCGCCTTGCCCACAATGGTCGCCGGCATCTACGGCATGAACTTCGAGACCATGCCCGAACTGCACTGGGCCTTTGGCTATCCCGTCGTCCTCACGGCCACCATCCTCGTGTGCATCTTCCTGTATAGCCGTTTCAGACGATCCGGGTGGATCTGAGCATTAACCCCGCGCCGCCCATCACGGGCGATGGGCGCGCGCGCTTTACCTGCCCGCCTGTCCGTGGTATAATAGCGGTGTCCACCCTAACCCATCATCCAGGAGGTGTATGTCGTCTCTTCCCGAAGTCCCCACGACCGGGACCATGACCCCCGATCCCGAAACGACCGAACTGGCTCACCAGATCGTTGATCTCATCTCCGACCGCCAGGGCAGCGACATCGTCCTTATGGACTTGCGAGACGTGTCGCTCCTGGCCGACTACTTCATCCTCGCCAGCGCCGCCAGCCGACGCCAGATTCGCGCCATCCAGGACACTATTCACGAAACCCTGCACAAGCAGAAAATCTCCCCCCTCCGCATCGAAGGCAAGCCCGAATCCGGCTGGGTAATCATAGACTACGGCCCCATCGTGGTCCACCTGTTCGACCCGGAGGCGCGCGCCTTCTACAAGCTCGAAGCCCTGTGGAAGAACGCGCCGGTGGTACTACACATCCTGTAGGCCGACCAAGGACGAAGGACCAAGGACCGCTGGGAATAGCCCGGCGGGTCCCTGCCGGCTGGCCGACCAAGGACGAAGGACCAAGGACCAACCAGAAGGTATGTTATTGGCCCCTGGCCCTCGGTCCTCGGTCCTTGGTCCTCGGTCCCTGGTCCCTGGCCCCTGGTCCCTGGTCAGGCCTGCCCCGCCCACCAGCGCGGTAGCGTCTCGGCGGCGGGGCCGAGCATCACCGCGTCGGCGTAGTCGCTCAGCGGCGTGCGCGCGACGTTGAACTCGAGGACACGCCCGCCCGCCTCCAGCGTCACCAGCGGCAGGCTCGCCGCCGGCTGCACCAGCGCCGACGTGCCCACCACCAGCATCAGGTCGGCGTGACGGGCCGCCCGCAACGCCGCCGTAATCACCCCCCTATCCAGCGTCTCGCCGAACCAGACCACATCCGGCCGCTCCAGCGCGCCACACGCGCAACGGGGCGGCAACTCCTTGAGGGGCACGTCGAAGTTGTCGCGGCGCGTCCCCTCGCGCACGCAGCGCACCCCCCACAGGCTGCCGTGGAGGCGCAGCGCGTGGCGGCTACCCGCCCGCTCGTGCAGGCCGTCCACGTTCTGGGTAATCAGCGTGAAGTCGGGCAGCGCGGCCTCCATCGCCGCCAGGGTGACGTGGGCCGCGTTGGGCTGGCAGGCCGCGACCAGCTGACGCCGCCAATCGTACCACGCCCAGACCAGGGCCGGGTCGCGGGCGAAGGCCTCCGGCGTCGCCAGGTCCTCGGCGCGGTAGGTGCGCCACAGGCCGCCCTGGCCCCGAAAGGTGGGCACGCCGGACTCGGCGCTCACCCCCGCGCCGGTCAGGACGACGACGCGACCGAGCGGGGCGCGGGCAGGGGACAGGGGCGTGGGGGCGGTCATGGGCGTGAGTATAGCGCGTCGTCGCGGCAGCCGCAACGCTTGCGGGGGGCTAAAGCCGCCGCGCTGAACAGGCAAAGCCCCGCTGGGGCTGAGCGGTAGCCCACAGGGCTTCGCCCCTTGAGCGCCGAGGTTCAACTCGGCGCGCCGTCGCGGCAGGCGCAACGCTTGCGGGGGGCTAAAGCCGCCGC
>JAHCIE010000368.1 GCA_026129385.1 Anaerolineae bacterium | reverse complement strand
ACCCCTCCTGCGTCGGGGTGACGAACGTGCGCGGTTGGCCCTGGGGGAGAGTATCGCATTTGCTGCTGCGACGGCGGAGACGTCGTGGCCTGGCGGGTCTCACCGTCCGGCGGCCGCCCCGAGTTGAACCTCGGCGCTGAGGGGGCGAAGCTCTTCGAGCTACCTCGTAGCCCGTAGGGCTTGGCTTGTTCAGCGCCACGGCTTCCGCCTGGTGCGACGCCTATCGGGGAGGCAGGCCTCACCGTCCGGCGGCCGCGCCACGGCTTCAGCCCCGCGCGTCGCCGGGTTATCCCTTCACCGACCCCATCGTCAAGCCCTGGACGACGTAGCGCTGGACGAACATGAAGAGGATGACGACGGGGATGGTGGCGAGGACGGCGGCGGCCATGAGCTGGCCCCACAGCAGCACGTCGGCAACCTGGAAGCTGTACAGGCCGATGGGGATGGTGCGCAGCTCGTTGCGCTGGACGAGGACGGCAGCGAACAGGAATTCGTTCCAGGAGTTGGTGAAGGCGAAGATGAAGGCTGTCACGATGCCTGGCCCCGCCAGGGGCAGCACGATGTGGCGTAGCACCTGCATGCGGGTGCAGCCGTCGATGAGGGCGGCGTCCTCCATCTCGACAGGCATGGCGCGGAAATAGCCCAGCAGCATCCAGGTGCAGAAGGGGACATTGAACGTCTGGTAGGCGATCATTAGCGCCCACAGGGTGTTGAGCATATTCAGGTTCGACATCACCAGGAACATGGGGATGAATAGCAGCGAGGCGGGCAGCAGATACATGAACAGCACCGAGCGGGCCATCGTCTGGCTACCCCAGAACTTGAGGCGCGCCAGGCTGTAGGCGGCCAGCACGCCGATGGTGACGGCGATGGCGGCGCTGACCAGGGCGACCACGACACTGTTGCGCATCCAGGTAGTCATGTTGCTGCTGGTGAGCACGGTGATGTAGTTCTGGAGGGTCAGGTTGGCCGGTGTCAGCATCGCCTCGCGGTTGTACACGTCGCGCTGGGTGCGTAGCGAGGTGAGAATCATGTAGTAGATGGGCAGCGTCACGGCTATCATGTAAACGGCCAGCAGCAGGTATACGCGCGCACTGGCCCAGGGGGATCGACGGCGTCCGGCTTCCATCATTCGTTCTCCCCGCGCAGGATGAGAGGCGACAAGGCCAGGATGAGGAAGATGAGCAGCGGCGTCAGGGACACCGAGACAGCGATGGCGTAGCCGAGACGGCTACCCTGGAAGCCGAGGTGGTAGGTGTAGGTGGCGAAGATGTGGGTGGCGAAGGCCGGGCCGCCACCGGTCATAATGTAGACAATGGCGAAGTCATTGAAGGTCCAGATGGTGGACAGGATGGTGATGATGACCAGGACGGTACGGACACCAGGCAGGGTGATGGCCCAGAACTTGTCCCAGGCGTTCGCGCCGTCCACGTCGGCCGCCTCATACAGCTCGTTGGGGATGCCCTGCATGGCGGCCAGCAGGCTGACGCCGAAGAAGGGGAAGCCGCGCCAGATGTTGGTAAAGATGACGGCGAACAGGGCCGTACTGGCCTGGCCGAGCCAGGCAATGGGGCCGTTGATGAGGCCGAGGCTCATCAGGATGTAGTTGATGACGCCGGTCGTGCCGTCGAACATCCAGCGCCAGGTGAGCGCAATCACGAAGGTGGGGGCAATCCAGGGGATGAGCAGCCAGCCGCGAAAGAAGCTGCGGCCGCGGATGGACTGGTTGAGAACGAGGGCCATGCCCATGCCGATGATGATCTTGCCCAGCACGGACATGACAGTGAACACGATACTGTTGCGGACGACCTGGCGATAGCGGGCGTCGTCGAATAGCAACTCGCGATAGTTCTCCAGGCCGATGAACTGGCCCGGCGCGCCGAGGATCTTGTCCTGGAGGCTGATGAGCAGGGCGTTGGCGACTGGGTAGGCGAGCAAGCCTAGCATGACTAGCAACAAGGGGGTGACGAGGAGCAGGCCGAGGCGCGCCTCGCGCCCGAAGCGCCGCCGCCGTTGAGCGGGCCGACGGGCCGTCGGCGTCGCGGTGGTCTGCATGAGGATCTCCCGTGGACAGTCGGGGCCGCCTACGACTGGGCGTCGCGGACTGCTGCCTCACGCCTGCCGAGGCAGCACGAGATAGACAGCGGCGGGGGCAATCCCACGGGTTGCCCCCGCCGGCGCGCGCCTACTTCTTGTTGAATTGCTCGTAGATCTTGACCAGCTTGGCCTCGGTCTCCTGAATGGCCTGGTCAATCGACTTGCCCTCGACCAGAACCTTGTCGACCATCTCGGTCATAGTGTGCTGTCGCCAGGCTTCCAGCGCCCAGTCCGTCGTTGGGCCAGGCCAGCCGACAGCGTTGGTGCTGGCGAGCTGGTCGATGAGGAGCTTGTTGGTCGGATCTTGCCAGATGGGTTCCTTGGCCAGGTCCTTGTACATGGGCATGTAGTTGGTGCCCGCGGCGACCACGATGTCGGCCTGGCGCTTGGGGTCGGTGTAGTAGTCCACCAGGTCCTTGGCCAACTCGGGATTCTTGGTCGTGTTGGGGATGATTAACCCGTAGACGTACTGGATCTGGCGCTTGCCCTGGGGGCCGCCGGGGATGGGCAGGGCGAGGGTCTTCTTGAGCAGCTCAGGGTCATCCTTGCGCATGGCGTTGAGGATGGAGCCGGTGTTGTAGACCATCGCCGCCGCGCCGGTCAGGTACGCCTTGTTATTGCCAGAGTCATCCCAGGTTACGGCATCGGCCGGGATGGCTCCCGCGTCCCAGGCATCCTTGATCATCGCCAGGAGCTTGCGCGTCCCCTCATTGTTGAGGTTGGGGGTCTTGCCGTCGGCGGCATAGGGTGACGCGCCATAGGCGGCGAGCTTCGAGAGCGTCGCGATCTCGGCGTCGAAGGAGGCCGTGCCGAGCTGCTCGCCGTAGCCCCACACCTTGCCCTTATCGGTGAGGGCCTTGGCGGCGGCAAACAGCTCTTCCCACGTTTCGGGCGGCTTGATGCCCTTGGCGTCGGCCAGGTCCTTGCGCAGATAGATGATCTCAGTCGCGCCGTGGGTGGGGATGGCGAAGGCCTTGCCATCCTTCATGACGGCGCGCAGGGCCGCGTCCTGGAGACCACCGCCGCGACTGTTCATTTTGTTGACAACGTCGGTGACATCGAGGGTCAGGCCTAGCCGCTCCAGTTTGGGCGCCCAGTCAATGGAGGCCCAGGTCAGAACGTCGGGTAGGTTCTTGCTCTCGATGGCCGCGTTGAACTGGGGATTGAGGACCGTGGACGAGTCCTGAACGATGGTCACGTCCACGCCTTTGGCGGCGGCCCAGTCTTCGACATACTTCTTCTGCAGCGCATCGGCCTCAGGGGTGAAACTCTTCTGCAGCCAGACGGTCATCTTGGGCCGTTCGCCGCTCTTGGCGGCGGCGGCGGCGGTCGGGGCGGCCTGCTGAACAGCGGCGGCGACGGTCGGGGCGGCAGCCTTGACAGCGGCGGCGGCAGTAGGAGCCGCCGCCGGTGCGGCCGGGGCAGCCGCTTGCTGGGCGCAGCCCGCCAGGGCGAGCAGCAGCACGCTCAGGGCCAGGGCGCTCGTGAGCCAGGTCTTCCTCATGGTCCTTCCTCCTTGCAGGGTGGCGGTGGGCGGCCTTACTCAGGGGGCTGACGGACTCAGCCAGGAGAACGAACAAACCAACGGGCTGGCGCTCGACGGCGAGCGCAGCGAAAGCGGGGTCACATCGATGGGCCTGGATTGAGCCAGGAACCGGGGTGCGGTTGCTGCTATGGCCATGATACCGCAACACGTATTGCCTGTCAACATTGCACATGCGCTTTGTCGACAATCGAATGGGGTGCGGGGGGCAGCGATGCTGCGCCCCATGGTCAAGGCCAGGGGCCGCTGAGGGCGCGATATACCAGCCATTGCCGCACGGCGAGGTAGCCCGCAATGAGCACCAGGAACGGGGTCACATACGCGCCCATCCTGGCCCCCAGCTGCCAGCCCTCGGCG
>JAHCIE010000367.1 GCA_026129385.1 Anaerolineae bacterium | reverse complement strand
GGCCGACGGCGGCCAACTCTTGCTCGCCGAGGCGGACGCCGACAGCCGGCTGATGCTGGATGTTCTTGACCCACTGGGCGGCGTGGCCGTGTTCGGCCAGGATGTACAGCCGACCATCAAACGTCACGAACCAGATTTCGATCTCGCGGGGCATACCCGTCACGCGCCCCGTGGTCGTCAGGTATAGGTACGGTAATGCGGCAGATGCCTCGAAGCTCATCACTCTGTTTCTTCCTTTCGGTTTAGGCAGCCATGCCCCCTCGCCACGTCGTCTTCGGCGGTCTACGCATTGATTATCTCATCTCGGCCGAGGGCGAGGTGACCCTCGGCCAGTGTGGCGGGAACGCCCTGTACGCGGCGGCGGGCGCGGCGTTGTGGTCCGACGCAGTGGGCGTCGTGTCGCGGGCCGGCACCAACTACCCCTTTGGCTGGCTCGCTGCGTTCGAAGCGGCAGGCGTCGACACGTCCGGCGTACAGCGGCTACCCTTCGATGCCGAGATGCGCACCTTCTTCGCCCACGCCCCCGGCGGCGACCGTGTCGAGGGCGACCCCGCCGCCCACTTCGCCCGCCTGGGGCGGCCCGTCCCCAACGACTTGCAAACGTACCATCAGCCGACAGCCGACGAGGCCGACGCAGCCTATGCCGCGTTGCGCATCCAGCCCGACGACGTGCCGCCCGCCTTCCGCCACGCCGACGGCTACCACCTGGCCCCCATGAGCTACGCCTCGCAGCTGGCCCTGGTAGAGGCGCTGCGCGGGTGGGGCGCGCCCCTGATCACCGCCGACCCCGGCGAAGCGTGGATGACGCCCCAGCGCCGCGACGATGTTGCTCAGATTCTACGCCATATCGATGTGTTTCTGCCCAGCGAGATGGAAGTCGCGACGTTACTGGGCGCAATGCCCGTGACGGACGCGGCGCGCTGGTTCGCCGACCACGGGCCGCGGGTGGTCGTCATCAAGCGCGGCGCGGCGGGCAGCCTGATCTATGAGACGGCGACCCGACGCTTTACGCCCGTGCCAATCTATCCAGCCCAGGTGCGAGACGTGACCGGCGCGGGCGACGCCTTCTGCGGCGCGTTCCTCGTTGGCTACGCCAGGGCGGGCGATGCCCTGGCGGCGGCGCGGCGCGGCGCGGTCGCCGCCTCGCTGGTAGTCGAGGGCATCGGCGCACCGTACGCGCTGAGCGTGCCCCCGTATGAGGCGACAACGCGGCTGCGGTGGATGGATGCGGGCGAATAGGTGACCCGCTACGACGCGCCTGTGCGGCCATTATTAACGTTGGCGTCCGTGTTCGCGTCGGTGTACAATGGTGCGTACACTGGATGACCGGAGGGCGCGGCATGTCATCTTCCTATACCCCTCATGACTCGACACGCGGCGCGAAGGCCCGGCCGATACTGGGCTGGCTGCTCATTATACTGGCCGCCGCCAGCCTGCTCATCACCCTGGTGGGCGGCATCCAACTCCTGATGCAGCGCGGCCGCTGGACTGAGCAGGCGGTGATGGCGGTCAGGTTGACTCAGCAAACCCTGACAACAACCAACGAAGGCCTCGACCAGGCCGAACAGGCATTGAAACTGGTGACCTTCAACCTCGGCGGGTTGCAAGGTACTGTATCGGGCATCGCCGATACGGTGGATGGCCTGCGCCCGGCGGTGACCGGCATCTCCGACATGACCCAGGGAGGAATCGCCAACTCCATCAAGGCCGCGCAGACGGCCCTCGTGGCAGCGCAGGCGGCCGCGACGAAAATCGACGATTTCTTCGCGGCGGCGGCCGGGGTTCCCCTCCTGGGCGACCTGGTGGCGCGCAACCGGCCCGAGGTTCCGCTAGGCACGGCATTAGGTCGCGTCGGCCAGAGCCTGAATGCCATTCCCACCGACCTCGGCGTGGTGGGCGAGAGCATGGCGGCTACGTCGGGTCACCTGGGCCAGGTATCGGGTGACATCCGCAACCTGGGGGCGGGTCTCAAGGATATTAGCGTCGGCCTGACCGGCGCCCAGAAGGTCATCGACGAGTACCGCGCCCAGATCGTCGCGTACCAGACGCTGCTGAAGGCGGCCGAGGCGCAGCTGCCCGCCTGGATGTGGGCGCTGACGCTGGCCGGCCTGTTTGCGCTGTTCTGGCTGGGTATGGTGCAGATCTTCACCTTGCTCAAAGGCCTGGGGTGGGCGACGGGTCGTCGCTATCTCTAGCCGCCTCTCACCTCAGGAGCCACTGCCATGCGTCAGTTTTTTCTACAGGTTCTCGTCAACACCGCAGCCTTGATTCTGACGATTCTGCTGATGCCAGGCATCAGCCTCATCAGCGCGCAGCCCCTCCTCAACTTCTTCGGCATCACTGCGTCGCTGCGTGCGACGCTGCCCTTGTGGCTAGATATCGTGCTGGCAGCAATTCTTGCCCTCTTCCTCGGCATCATCTACACCCTGATTGATCGCTACGTCAAGCCGCTGCTCCTGGCCTTGACCGGGCGCTTCATCGTCTGGTCCATGGGCCTCTCCATCCTCATCATCAACGTGGTCGCCTTCGCCTTGTTCCTGTGGCTGACGCCGGTCGAGTGGGGGATCGCCTCCCCCGCTGGGCTACGGATTCTGGTGG
This sequence comes from Anaerolineae bacterium, assembly GCA_026129385.1. GTDB lineage: Bacteria > Chloroflexota > Anaerolineae > Epilineales > JAHCIE01 > JAHCIE01. The sequence goes on along the minus strand of JAHCIE010000367.1, from coordinate 1,399 downwards.
GCGGCATTCTCCTGGCCATTCTGGGGACAGCTCTTAACTTCCTCACGGGCGTCACCCAGATCAATCTAGCCAAGGGCGACCCTGACAAGGGCTACTGGCAATTCGTCGAGCGCCTGCCCATCCTGCGCAGCAGTAGCCTGAACGAGGGTGTGCGCGTCAAGCAGATCTACGACCGTCTGTTCGGCTTCGGCCAGGATATGCTGGCTGCGCGCTGGGGCGTAGCCAGATTCCGTGAACGGGCCTACGAGTTCATGTATGGCGAGCCAAACCCGGCCGCCGGCCAGTCGCTACCGGTCAAGACGCGCGTCTTGCTGGAAGACCTGGGGCCAACCTGGGTCAAGTTCGGCCAGATGGTCGCCAGCCAGGCCGAGTCGCTGCCCCTGGAGTGGGCGGATGAGTTGACGCGCCTGCAGAGCAGCGCCGAGCCGTTCCCCTCCGATCAGGTCGTTCAAATCATCCAGCGCGAGCTGGGCGCGCCGCCGGAAGAACTCTACGCGACGTTCGACCTGAAGCCGCTCGCGGCGGCGTCCACGGCCCAGGTCCATGTTGCCACGCTTCACGATGGGGCCAGGGTGGCGGTGAAGGTCGAGCGACCCGACATCATTTCCAAGACGCAGGCCGACCTGCGCATTATCCAGGATACAGCGCGTGTCGTCGAGAATCGCTCGAAAACGGCCGCCAACCTCGACCTCGAGGGCATCAGCCGGCAATTCGCCAAGGGCGTGATAAACGAGTTGGACTATCGCAACGAGTCCTACCACACCCGCCGCCTGGCCGACAACATGCAGGGCATGGCTGGCATTACCGTGCCCAAGGTCTACCCGGAGCTAAGCTCGGCGCGTGTCCTTACCGAGGAGTTCGTCAGCGGCATCAAGCTGACTAATACGAAGGCGTTGGTAGAGTCGGGATTGGACCGCCAGGTCCTCGCCACCAATTTCCTCGCCGCCGTCATCAAGCAGATTCTGGTCGACGGCTTCTTCCACGCCGACCCCCATCCCGGCAACCTGTTCCTCAATCCTCAGACGGGGATCATCACCTTCCTGGACCTGGGTCTCATCGGCGAATTGTCGCAACAACAGCGCATCAACCTGCTGGACCTGCTGTTTACCATGACCCAGAACGACCCGGACGAACTGGCGACGGTCGCGGCCAACATGTCGCGCAAGACGCGGCCCTACAATGAACGCGCCTATCGGCAGGACATGTCCACCGTCTTCTACCAATACTGGATCTACCCGCGCACGAATGTCTCCTTCAACGAGAGCATGAGCGCCATCACGACGGTGCTGAACAACCACGGCATGCGCCTGGACAGCAGCCTGACCCTGGCTGTCAAGTCGATGATTCAGGCGGACCAGTCGTTGGTCGCCCTTGACCCCCAAATTGATCTGGTCCCGGC
>JAHCIE010000366.1 GCA_026129385.1 Anaerolineae bacterium | reverse complement strand
TCGCCATCGACGTGCTGGAAGACCCGGCGCGCGGGCTGCTCATCAACGAGGTCAACTACACTATGGAGTTCCGTAACTCCATCGCCCCGACGGGCGTCGACATCCCGGCGAAGGTCGTCGACCACCTGCTTCAGGTAGCCGAGGGGAAGGTGACGGTCCGCCCATGAGCGACACGCCGGGGCCGTTTGGCCCGTGGCCGGTCATCGAACGTCACGTCCGCTATCGCGGCCGCTTCGACGTCGTCGAGGAGCGGCGGCTGACGCCCGACGGCGAAATCCTGTGGACGACGGTCGTCGCCCGCTGGGACTCGGTCGTCGCCCTACCGCTGTGGGACGATGGCACGGTGACACTGGTCCGCCAGTTTCGCCCGCCCCTGGGGCGGGTGACGCTGGAGGTGCCGGGTGGTGGGGCAGATCGCGACGCCGACCCGGCCGTGTTCGCGGCGCGGGAGCTGGCCGAGGAGGTGGGTATCGAGGCCGCCGAGCTACTACCGCTGACCACGACGGTGGCGTTCAGCGGCGCGGTGGACGCCAAGATTCACATCTTCCTGGCGCGCGGCTTGCGGGCGATTCCTTCGGCGGGCCGCGACGCCCACGAGTTTGTGGAGATCGTGCGGCTGCCCTTCGCCGAGGTATATCAATGGGTCATCGCGGGCGAACTGGTGGATGCGCCGCTGGTGATGGCGACACTGCTGGTGCGGGCGCGCGGTCTGGCGTAGGCTGAGTCCAGCTCAGCCTGCTGCCAGCTCCCGCGCTATGTCGCTCAGGCAGGCGAAGCGCAGGCCAGGCAGGGCCAGGGCGCGCTGGATGAAGGTCGCCAGCATGGCGATACGGTGGGCGCGGCCGATGACCTGGGGGTGCATGGCGACGGTCAGTACCCCGCCGTCTACGCGCTCGTCCATCCAGGCCAGGTCGGCGGTCCAGATTTCAAGCACCTTGCTGGGCGCGGATGTGCCGTTGCGGTACGGGTTGAAGTTGAACTGGAAGTGGACCCAGTCGTCGAACTCGAAGCAGAGGGGAATCTCCCACAGGGCGGCGTCGCGCCCGCGCGCCAGGGGCGACTGCTGGCTCACCTGGTCGCCGATGCGGGGACGGTAGGGCCGGAAGTCGTCGGCCATCAGGCTCGAATCGTACGTGAAGCCGTATTCCTCCAACAGCGTAAGAGTCACGGCCGACATGTCGGCCGAGGGCGAGCGGAAGCCGGCGGGCGTCACGCCCAGCCGCGCCAGGGCAGCCAGACCGCGCTCCAGGTCGGCGCGTTCCTCGGCGGGCGACTGCTGGCTAGGATCGACGTGGGCGTAGGAGTGGTGGGCGACCTCGTGACCCGCTGCGAGAATGGCCTCGACCTCGGCGGGGAAGGACTCGATGGTGTGGCCGGGGATGAAGAATGTAGCGGGCAGGTCATACTCGCGCAGCAGGTCGAGCACGCGCGGCACACCCACCCGCGCGCCATATTCCCCCCGCGACAGCATCGACGGCGTCGTGTGAGGATAGCCGAACCACACCGACAGCGCGTCGAAATCGAAACTCAGGCACACGGTACTGTGGGGCATGCTAACCTCTCTGGGCGACGCCTGGGGCTAAAGTTGACGGGACTTCGCGTCGCTAGCCCGCTGATTGAGCGGTGGGGGGCCGTTCACACTCATACCGCACCAACTCCAACTCGCGCCAGGTGAAGGGGCCGACCTCGCGCATCCCACATTTCGCTAGTACGCGGCGGGAGGCGACGTTCTCGGCGAAGGCAGCCGCGATGATGCGCTCCAGGTTGAGGGTGTCGAAGCCGTAGCGCAGGCTGGCCCGTGCGGCCTCCGTCGCCAGACCCTGACCCCAGGTGCTGGGTGTCAGCGCGTACAAGACTTCGACCTCAGTCGAGTCGGGCCAGTAGCGCAGGCCTGCGTGGCCGATAAGGCGGTCGTCGGTCTTACGGATGACGACCCACGGCCCGAAGCCGTGCTGCTCCCAGTGGTCCATCAGCATGGCGGGGATGCGCGCCTCGAAGGCGTCGCGGGGCAGGGGGCGCCGCGCGGCCAGGTAGCGCATCACATCGGGGTCGGCGAAGACGGCCTCGTAGTACGCATCCATGTCGGCGGGCGTCAGGCGGCGCAAGATGAGGCGCGGGGTTTCGATGGTCGTCATGTGCTGGCCTCCATCAGATTGGCGGGGTAGGGGGCCAGGCTCGGCCAGGGGATAAAGGGTGTGCTGAAGGATGGCATACGCTGTTCTCGCACGGGCGGCGCATCCGGTTTGGTGATAGGCGGCGGGTGTCTATACTCTCAGATACGCTCTCGTCATGGCGAGGGTGTGGCGACCGACGCTGTCTCACCTAAGACAAGGAGCACTACCCTATGTCGAACTTTGATGAGTTCCTGTCGGCCAATCAACCCTACGCAGAGGCTTTCGAGCACGGCCATCTGCCGATGCCGCCGGGCCGCCAGGTCGCTGTCTTGACCTGCATGGACGCGCGGCTGCACCCGGAGAAGTTCCTCGGACTGGACATCGGTGACGCACATATGATTCGCAATGCGGGCGGGCGCGCCAGTGACGACGCGCTTCGCTCGTTGGTCATCTCCCAGCGGCTGCTGGGCACGACAGAGATCGTCGTGATCCACCACACCGACTGCGGCATGCTAACCTTTAGCAACGCGGACCTGGCGGCCAAGATTCAGGATGAGCTGGGCGTCAACGTGGGCGAGCAGGACTTCCTGCCCTTCCCGGACCTGGAGCAGAGTGTCCGCGACGATGTGGCCATCCTGCGCGCCTCGTCTCTTGTTCCCAGCGACATTCCCATTAGCGGCGCGATCTACGATGTGCGTAGCGGCCAGTTACAGGAGATTGTCCGCGCCTGAGCCTGTCGCTCAGTTGGTGTGCCAGCCTGCGCCGTCCACCAGGGCGGCGCAGGCCCTTTAGCCCGCGCGGCACACCAGCAGCAGGGACATGGGCGCGTCGCTGTCCGGATGGAGCGGCTCGATACAGCGTTCGACCACCAGTTTCGCATCGCTTAGGGTTTGCAGCCACGTGCCCATCGTCCGGTAGTACCACGGCATCGCCTCGGCGAAGGCCCCCCCAAACGCGGCAAAGGTTTCGACGCGCCAGCCGTCGACATAACCCTCGTCGCCCGCAGTGGTGAAAGGGTGTAGGCTCTGGATGATGAGGCGACCGTCGGGGGCGAGCCGCTCACCCAGGGCGCGCAGCAAGGCAACGACGTCCTCGCCCAGCAGGGCGAAGTTGCACACCACAGCGTCGAACGGACCAGGCACGGCTATAGGATCGTCGATGACCTCAGCGTAGTTGAGGGTCTGGAAGTCGCCGCCACCCAGGGCGCGGGCGGCCTCGATGAGGGGCGGGGAGGCGTCGATGCCCACGACCGCGACTCCCTGGGCTGCCAGGGCGCGCGCCAGCCAGCCCTCCCCACAACCGACATCCAGGACGCGGCGCGGATGATGGGCGAGAATGGCGTCAAGGATGGCGCGGTCGGTGGCGAGGCGGCGCGAGGCGATGCGCCCTTCGCGCACGGCGTTGGTCCAGGCGTCGGCGTTGGCGAGCCAACTGTGCTGCAATCGGGCTTCGGGGTCGGGGGGCATGGGGCGTCGTGGGTCTCGTTGGGTAGATATGGAATGCTGGGCATCATAGCACGCAAGGGAGGCGAGTGTCAACGCTTGGCGGGCATCTGCGTCAGACGCTGTGATATAATTCCGCCCACGCTTCTTCATTCTGTTCCATCGCGCGAGGAGTCCATGCTGCGAGCTTCTATCGTCGGCGCGTCGGGCTATGCGGGCGGCGAGCTACTGCGCTTGCTGCTCGGCCACCCGAATGTCACCGTCCATCAGGTGACCTCTGAAAGCAACACCGGCAAGCCGGTGCATGCCGTTCACCCCAACCTGCGCGGGGTCACTGATCTCAAGTTTTCGTCGGCCCGTGTTCTGGAACCGACGGATACTGTGTTCCTGGCGCTGCCCCACGGCGAGGCCCAGCAGCGTATCGAGGCGGTGAGCCAGCTAGCT
>JAHCIE010000365.1 GCA_026129385.1 Anaerolineae bacterium | reverse complement strand
AAGGTACGCTGGCTATCCCCAGCGTCACCACGTCGCTGATGAGCCAGCCACTCCCCATGCTCCCATCGACGAACAGTTCCACATCGGTGGCGTCAGGTGGCACGAGTTCGAGGAGTGGTGACATCTTGAGGAACTCCGCCGTCTTTGGCTCAGCCGGATCAAGCCTCACCTTGAGACGCGCCGCCGCACCCGGTTTGACCAGGCGGCCCCGCGCTTCGCCTGCTAGGGAGAACGGGGCATCGAGAGGCCGCGCCAGGGATGTGGCGCGCTCGGCGCGCTCGACGACGAGCGTGCCCAATCGTGCGGCCATATCTTCGGGCGAGTCGATGACGGGGAAACGCGGTGGGTCCTCCCGCCGGTAAACGGCCACGTGGGCATCATCCGTCACGCCCAAGAGCGTGCCGGCCTTGATGGTGAAGGCGTTGGGCTGACTCTGGGTGATGGCATACCCCAGGTCCAGCTCGTCCGGCGTCCACGCTCCGCCAAAAACGCGACGCTCCGGACGGCCAACGAGCCAGGGGTGTTGCTCCTTGCCCGGCGACTTCAGTCGATCCACCTGGTCCAACACATCGCCCCAGATGTCGCCCCAGCGTAGCGCGGCGCGTTGCTCAACGGTCATCCCCCGGATCAGGTTGAGCAGGCCCAGGCTGAGTCGGCCGTGGGGTTGCGTAGATGTGGCGGTCTCGAAGGCGCGCTCATCCGCCTGCGCGGCGGCGACGACAACGTACTTCAGAGATGGGGCGCGCAGCATACCGGGCGCTGCCCGCTCATCGGCTCCGGTAGGGCGGAGGGACAGAATCGAGGCCTCGGGGCGCGGCCCCGTCTTGAAGTCTTCGGTCGCGCTGCGATCCTGCGGCTCCAACAGGCGGGCCATTTCGCCCGCCTCGGTCGCCACCAGATCGCCCCTGAACGCCCCGGCTGAGTGGCAACAGTCCAGAATGATCGTCAGGTCGCGCGTGCGCTCGGCAATCGCGTTGACCAGCGCGTTCATTTCGACGTCATACAAGAAATTCAGGTCGGCCGCGACAAGCGCCTCGTGCCAGCTGGATGCGCCGCGCCAGCGCAGTTGGTGGCCGTGGCCGGAGTAGTAGATCAGTACGCGATCGTCAGGCGCTACCCGGCTGCTGGTCAGCGCGCGTAGCGCCCTGACCATGTGCGCCTTGGTGGCCGGCAGCGTCGATAGCTGGGTAGTCGACGGTGCGTCGGGGTGCTGAGACGCCAGGCGCGTAATGCGAATCTTATCCGGAGAGATGCCAATACCCGGCGCCGTCAACAGCAGCTGCTCCACGGCGTCGATGTCGTTCACGCACCCGTAGAGTTGCCTGACGTGAGGCGGGTAAGCATTGATGCCGATCAGAACGGCATGCAGGACGCTGGATGGAGTCGAGGTCTCGGTCATGGCTGCGCCACCTCGTTCGACCGGCGTAAGCGGCTTCGACGTCACTCGTCTCGGGTGGTCAATACCGGCGACACCCAATCGCGGCTGGCCGCGCCAAGCTCCTGATACAGGGCGATGCGCGCCTGGGTGAACACCATCTCCATCGGCAACTGGTCGGCGATTCCCTGGTAGAACTCGCGGGCAAAGACGCTGGCCGCCCGGTCCGTGATGGGATAGCGCATCGACACGGCGGCCTCGAGCTCACCGGCCCGCAACAGCGCCTCGCCAGGCCCCGCCTGAGTGTTCAGGAACACCAGGCGCACACTGGGCGCCGAGGCCAGGAGTTGCGCCAGGCTCGTGTCATCGACGAGCGCCGCCTGCCCTACAGCATCGCTCAGTACCAGATAGGGGCGATCGGCGCGCACCGGCATACCCAGGACGGTCGTGTCCTTCTCGCTCAGCACCCCATGGCCCGTATAGTGGACGATGTGATACGCCTGCTGTCGTAATGCCTCGCGGACCATTGGCAGGGTGGGATTGGTAAGCACATCCACCTTGAAGCGCCCCTCCGCTCCCGGCGCGCTGAGCGCTCGCTCGATGAGCGCCTGCTCGCGCTCCAGGTTCAACGGGGGTACATTCTCCGGTGACGAGAGCAGCAGCAAGACGCGCCAGGTGTCTATCGCCGCTGGAGTCGCCGCTGGATGGCTGACATCGACGGTGTGGGTAAGGGCGAACCGCCCCCGGACGGCCAGGAAGCTCGCCAGGCGAGGGTCATAGAGGCACTCCCAAGGCAATCGACTCAACTCCACCGGCCCGATGGACAGGCGCAGCCGCACGGCGTCGAGATTGCGGTCAGCGCGGCGCAGGGTCTTCTGGTACAGGTCACCCGCCTCGTCAGCGAAGAGAAAGTCGAACAACCTCGCGCCCAGGGATTGCAAACTGGCGGGGGCCAGGGTCGGCGCTCGCAATCCCGACAGGCCTTTGGCCAACACTGGCTCGGCGATATCGAGCTGCGCCTGGGTGGCAACCTCGCCCTGCGGGCTTCGCGTGCTGATGGTGTATCCCCCATCAGGCGACGCCTCAACGCGGATCGCCAGGTCAACGTACTTCCAGACCCGGCGAGTCGGCAACTGAGGCTCCGCCTTGCCAGGCAAGGGGGGCAGGTCAGGCGCTGGCGGCGACGCCGCGCTCGCTGTCTCCTGGGCGAGCGCGTCTGTGTCAATCTCAGGGTGGTTCTTATTCAACCAGCTCAGAATCTGATCCACCCGCCCGCTACGCTCCATGTATAGAATCAGCTCGCGGGCTTTCCCCTCCTCCGTGTCGCCGGGCAGCGCGTCATAGTCCACTCCGACATCGAAGGACAGATCACGAAGCTCTTCGCTATTGAGTGACGTGACGAGGGTGTCGCGCAGCGCGGCCTTTTCCTTGAATTGCATGCTGGTCTATTCCTGGCCCCGCCGGTCGCGCGAGGCGCGCAGCTCACTGGAACAGTCGATCGTCGTCCGAGCGCATATAGACGACGGGCGTGCCCCAGGAGCGGTCATTGGGGCGAAACTCCTGGTACAAGGCCCGCCGCGCCTGGGTGATCGCCGCCCCCAGGCGCGCCCTGGCCGCCAGGGCGCGATACAACTCGGCGGCAAACAGGTTGGCAGCCATGTCGCGGATGGGATACTGCATGGCCACAACCATCGGCACGCCCGCCGCGACCAGCAAGTCGCCCAGGCCCGACAGCCGCTCCATGCCCGACGAGGTGGCCGTCTGGCACGCATTGAGAACGACCAGGCGCAGGTCACGGAAGCCGGTGAAGAAGGCGGCGAAAGCCTCCTCCTCCATGTCGTTGCGCACCCCCTGAGCGCCGGGCAGCACCACATACGCCTTTTCCGGCAGCAAGGGCCGAACGGGCGGCAACATGCCACGATTGGGGCCTTCCGGCGCTCCGGTGGCCGCGCCATTCAGGCCACCCACCGGCTTGAAGTAGGCGTGGCCGCTGTAGTGGACAATGTGGTAGGTCTGCTGCGCCAGGGTCTCGCGGATGGTGGTCGAGGTGGGATTGTCCAGTACCTTCAGTTCCAGGCTGCCCCGGTCTTCCAGCGCCTTGAGCGCCGCCTGAATCGACTCTGTCTCGGTCACGAGGTCGAGGCCGGTGGTGTCTTTCGGGCGCGACAGGAGGAGGAGGACGCGCAGCCGGGTGGGCGGATCAGGTGGGGGCGTGGCTACGGCCTGTAGCGAGCGCGCCAGCACGAAATCGTCGCGCCACACCAGGAAGCCACCTCGGAAGCGGTCGAACATGTACTCCCAGGGCAGTCGCTTCAACTCCGGCGCGTCGACCTTGAGGCGGAAGCGCATCCGCTGTTTGCTGCCCTCGGCAAAGCCCAGGGTGACGTAGTACGCCTTACCGACATCGCCGACAAGAATCAGGTCGAGGAGGCGAGTCCCCATCTCGCGCAGCGTCGCCCGCTCCTGATCGGAGAAGCTGGCCTTCTCCAGGACGGCCAGGCCGTCGCGAATCTTGGCTTCCCTGGGCAAGGCAATCGTCGCCTGGGCCGTCAACTCACCGGCAAACTGGCAGCGCGCCCTGACCGGGTATTTGTTGCCCGCCCCCTCACCAATCGTCACTTCGAAGT
>JAHCIE010000364.1 GCA_026129385.1 Anaerolineae bacterium | reverse complement strand
CGGCCTCGCGGCGCAGGAGGGTGTCGCGGGCGACAGCGGCGGGCACGATGCGGATGGCCACAGCTTCATCAAGCATTATCGACCTCAATCAAGCTCTGTACTCCTTCGGCAGCCGGATGGGCTGTAGCGTCGCCAACGAGATGAAGACGCCCGACTGGCGGGCGCGGGCGGTGACGCGACCTGTGGCGCGGCTGGTGAACTCGGCGGCCAGTGTCCAGCGGATGGGGCCTACCTGCTCCATCCACATCCGACCATCCACGGTATCGGGGTAGCGCACCGGAGCCAGGTAATCGATCTCGGTGCGCATCAGGACAGGCGCGATGCCACGCGCGAAGGCATCGCCGAGGGAGAGCCGCTGCTCGGCAACGGCAAGCCGCAGATCTTCGAGCCAGCGCACATAGCTAATGTTGCTGACGATGCCCGCGAAGTCGATGTCATAGGTCATGACTTTGATGGCGAGGGTGATGTCGTTCATGGTGCGTGATTCGTGTTGCGTGTTAGCCAGCGCGGTGCATTGTCCCCCAGGCCCGAATCCGCTGGTTGCGTGCCTCGATGAAGCCGACCGCGAGTTCCCGATAGGCCAGGTACGTAGCCATGTTGTCCGGCACGGGCCGCGAGTTAAAGTCCCCCCACGGCGAGAAGAACTTTACGCCTAAGTAATCGTCGGTGACCAGGTCCTGCAGAAGAAAGAACTCCACGTACCCCCGGAAATCGCCAAATAGCCGGAAGTAGTCCGCGTATCGCGCGAGCACGGCGCTCAGGGGACTGGTTTCGTTGAGATAGTGCCTACGAATGCACTCAACCGTGAGGTCGAACCGGTCCTTGATCCGCGGATGAAAGCCGCGTGCACCGTTGATTGTCATCTGGCCGCCGACGCGGTTTCCGGGGAACACCATCATGCCGCCAATCGTGTAGCCGATTCGTACAAAACCCTCTAGCCCCTCAGGAATCTGCTCGAAGACGTGCGAAAGACGAGGCTCGTACCTGAATGTGGGAATCACTGAGTCGCTCGCCAGCCAAAACTCGCCCAATCGAGAATGGTGATGGAGGTAGACGCCAGGTATCGTGTCCACGAGTTCGAACATCACGCCGCTTGGAAGGGGCTTGCTCCAAAGGAGCTTGTGGTACTTCCGGAGCGTTGGACTCAGAGCATCCGGGTCTTTCCACGGCGGTGTGTCCGACCGGAAGTCGAAGGTAATGTCGATCGATTCGCTGCCGTCCATGGCGCGACCAGTTGATTCTATTGTCATGTCCGACTAATAGGCGGTTTAGCCGCCGCCATGATCCAGCCATCAGGCCAGTGCGTCATACCCATTGGTCGCTGGTCCTTCGTCCTTGGTCGGCGGGGTCACACCACCACGACCGCCGACAATCCGGCCACTAGCTCCCCCACCGCGTCGGCCTTCAACGTGTGGCTGGCGCGGTTGACGATGAGGACGGCCTCCGACTCCAGCAGCGTGTCCACCTCGGCCAGGTGGTTCTCCTTGAGGGTCGCGCCGGTCTCCACCATGTCCACGATGACGTCGGCCAGGCCGGCCAGCGGCCCTAGCTCGACGGAGCCGCTGAGGGGGATGATGTCCACCGACAGGCCGCGATCCTCGAAGTAGGCGCGGGTCAGGCGCGGGTACTTGGTGCCGACGCGCAGCGCCATGCGGCGATGCAGCGGCTGACCCGCCCGCTCAGTCGGGGCGGCGATCACCAGGCGGCAGCGCGCGAAGCCCAGGCGCAGCGGTTCCAGCACGTCGCGGCCACTCTCGGCGACAATGTCGTGGCCGACGATACCCGCGTCGGCCGCGCCGTACTCGACGTAGGTGGGCACGTCGCCGCCCTTGACGAGGAGCAGTCGCAGCCGGCCGTCCAGGCTGTCGACCACCAGGCGGCGCGAGCTGTCGGAAAGACCCGGCGGCACGCCGTAGCCCGCCTCGCTCAGGCGGCGCAGCGCGCCGTCGAAGACCTTGCCCTTGGCGAGGGCGACGGTCAGGGGTGGCGCACTCATCGGACATACTCCGGGGCCACGTCGACCAGGGCATCGCCGCGCCAGGCCAGGACGCACCCAATGCCCCGCGCGGCGGCATAGGCCAATAGATCGTCCAGCGAGCGGCCCAGCACGTCCATCTCGACGCATCGGCCGTCGGCGCGCAGGCGAGCCACGGCGGCCAGGGCAGCCGGCGCGTCGCTGGCGGCGACGAGAACGTGGGGCAGGTGGTCGCGGGTGGGGGTCTCGCCCAGGGCGAGCATGAGCCGCTCCACGTCGAGGGCGAAGCCGACGGCGGGCTGGGGCGGACCGAACAGGCCGACCAGCCGATCATAGCGACCGCCATTGACCACAGCAAAGCCCACGCCAGCGACGAAGGCCTCGAAGGTCAGCCCCGTATAGTAGTCCATGCCGCGCGCTTCACCCAGGTCAATGACGATGGACTCGGCCAGGCCGTAGCGGGCGAGCCAGTCGTAGACCTCGGCCAGGCTATCGAGGGCGGCCTGGGCGTGGGGCCAGGGAGCCATCGCTCGCGCCTCGTCGATGACGGCCGGGCCACCGACCAGGCTGGGCGTCTGCCCTAGCAACAGGGCGGCCGGACTGTTGTAGCCATTGAGGGCGGCACGGATGTCGGCCTGGCTCTTGCGGTCCACAGCGGCCTGCACGGCGCGCGCGGCGTCAGGGGGCAGGGCGGCCTCGGTCAGGACGGTGCGGACGAAGTCGACCTGGCCAATGGCGACGCGGAAGTCGGTCGCGCCCGCCGCGCGTAGAGCCTCGACGGCAACGGCGACGACTTCGGCGTCGGCCTGGGGCGTCGCCGCACCGATCAGCTCGATGCCGGCCTGGCTAAACTCGCGTTGGCGGCCGGCCTGGACCTCGACGTAGCGGAAGACGGGGGCGGTATAGTAGAAGCGCAGCGGCATAGGCTGGTCGTAGAGTTTGGTGCCCACGATGCGCGCCGTCTGCACGGTCAGGTCGGGGCGCAGGGCGAGGGTGTGGCCGCGATGGTCGAGGAAGCGATAGGTTGCCTCCTGGACCTGGCTGCCCAGGCCGAGGGCGAGGTTCTCGTAGTACTCGAACGTGGGCGGGACGATCTCGGCGTAGCCCCAGGCCCGGAAGACGGTGGCCAGCCGGGCCTCCAGCGCCGCGCGCCGCGCCGCGTCGGCCAGGAACAGGTCTTGGACTCCCCGCGGGAGCTTGCCATGCAAGGGGGTGCGCGTCGCCACGAAACGGGTATCCTGTCGGTCACACGAGGATTGCGATTACCGGCACATCCACGAATTATGGGGCGTTCCCCGCCGTGTGTCAAAGGTTGGCTGGGCCTGAACGAGACGGCTCTCGACCGCCAGTCTCTAGTCGCCAATTACCAATCTCCCCCACGCTTCACGCTTCACGCCGCCGACAGTACAATTGGGTTTGCGACACGACGCCCACTCTCGGAAGCGCCCCATGCCTACCCTGTTTCCATTTACCGCCATCGTCGGCCAGGATCGCCTCAAGCGCGCCCTGATCCTCAACGCTGTCAGCCCGGCCATCGGCGGCGTGCTCATTCGGGGCGAGCGCGGCACGGCCAAGAGCACCGCCGCCCGCGCCCTGGCCCAGTTGCTGCCCGACATCCAGGTCGTCGCCGACTGCCCCTTCGCCTGCGACCCGACCGACCCGGCCGCGCTGTGCGACCTGTGCCGCGCGCGAGTGACGCGGGGCGAGACGCTGCCAGTGGCGACGCGGCGCGTGCCCTTCGTCGACCTACCAGTGAGCGCAACCGAGGACCGGGTGGTGGGGACGCTGGATATGGAGCGCGCCATCCAGGCGGGCGAGCGGCGCTTCGAGCCGGGCCTGCTGGCGGCGGCCCATCGCGGCATCCTGTACATCGACGAGGTGAACCTGCTGGACGACCATGTGGTAGACATCCTGCTCGATGCGGCGGCGATGGGGGTTAATGTCGTGGAGCGCGAGGGTATCTCCTTCAGCCACCCGGCCCGCTTCATTCTCATCGGCACGATGAACCCGGAGGAGGGCGAGCTGCGCCCCCAACTCCTCGACCGCTTCGCCCTG
>JAHCIE010000363.1 GCA_026129385.1 Anaerolineae bacterium | reverse complement strand
AGCTGCCGCGATGAGGGTGGCAACGCTCGTGTTGCCCGACCCGACGATCGCACCGGGGGCCGCGCCACGGGCGGTGATGATCCCATTGAAGGGCGCTTTGATCAGCGTCTCGTCCACAGCCAGCTGGGCGGTCGCGACACCAGCCTCAGCGGCCTTGACGGCGGCCTGGGCCACATTGACCTGCGCTTGAGCGACATCGACCTGCGCTTGAGCCGCTGCAATCTGCTGCGGGCTTGCGCCGGCTATGACCCGGTTGACGCCCGTTTGCGCCTGATCGATGGCGGCCTGGGCCTGGCCAAGATCGTACTCGGTCGCGCCGCTCTGGACACGCTGGTACGCCTGTTGCGCGATCTGCACCGCCGCTTCAGCCGCCTGGGTCTGGCCCTGGAGCGCTTCGCACTGCCCGACCTGCGCGTCGCGCATCGCCTTGGGCAAGTCCTTGCCGCACGCCGCGTCACGCTGGCCCTGCACTGACAGCAGCTGATTCTTGGCCTGGTCGATGCGCAGGCGAGCTTGCTCCCTATCCTCATCCGTCGCGCCCGCTTGCAGCTTGCGCAGCCCGGCCTCGGCCATCTTCACCGCTGCCTGAGCCTGGGCAATGTCTACCTGGCGCGCCGGGGCCTGGACGTTGGCCAGGTTGGCCTGGGCCGCGCCCAATTGCGCCTGGGCCGTCGCCAGCTGCGCCTGAGCGGTACCCAGCTGCGCCTGCGCCTGCGCCAGCCCGGCCTGTTGGCTGGAGTCGTCGAACACCGCGATCACGTCCCCCGCTTTGACCTTGTCGCCAACCTGCACGCGCAAGTCCTTCAGGCGGCCGGGGACTTTGGGAACCAGGGATACCTGGTCCTTGAAGCGAACCTCGGCGATGTAGGAGCGGCCGTACACGCTGCTCACCGGGGCCAATGTCGCCTGCGCCTGGGGTTGCATCGCGGCCTGGGCCGGGGGAATGGTCGTCGGGGGGAGGGCCACCGTGGGGACCGGAGCGGCCTGCCCGGTCTGCCCGTCGCTGCCGGGGCGTCCCGCATTGCACGCCGCCAGCATCAGGATGCCTGTGAGAGCCAGGACGAGGGCGAGTCTTTTGCCAAGCATATCCAGCTACCTCGTGCGATTTCGCCATCCTCGACGGGCCGTAGCCGACGGGCGGGCGTCAATAGCCAACAATTAGCCAGACTAACTATTAGCCTAGCTTACCAATTATTATAGGCCCGGTTGAGCCGCTGTGCAAATGGCGAAGACCAGCGGCCCCCAGGATCATGAAGCCAGGCCCGTCTACGCGGCGTCGTACTGGTCGCGGACGAAGGGCAGCAGGCCCAGCGGTTCCAGCCTCGCCAGCGGGGCGCGGAACGTCACCTGCGCCACGCCGGGGTGGCGGCCGATCTCGATCGCGCCGCTGATCGTGGCGCGGTTCTTAATCTCCGGCACGCTCAAGCCAAGCAGGTCGGCGGCGCGTTGCAGGCCGTTCTCGGTCGCAGCGTTGAGGTCGGGGCCAGTGCCGACGACCGAGATGGGCGCGGACGACTCCAGCCCGGCGATGCCCCACTCGGCGGCGATAGCCTCGGCGCGGGCGCGCTCCTCGGCCGTCAGAGGCCGCGCCAGAAAGGGCAGGTCTTCCACCACGGGCAGCAGGATGGGACCGTCGATAGTCAGGCCCTTGATGACGTGGACTTGTAGCGGGACGCGCCCATCTCCTGGGCCAGGGGGGCGCTGAAGCGAACCGAAACCTGCATGGCGGCTCCTGGGATGTGGAGCAGCGGGACGCAGCTGACACCCATAGTATAGGAGCAGTGGGCCGTTTCGGGTAGCGGGCGACCCCAGCGTAGTATCAGATTTGCTGGCTAATCCAGCTTCCCACTTGACGCAGAGCTTTAGGTTCGCTATAGTCCAGGCACCATTTTGGCGTCCGCCGGGTACATGCCACCCGGGGCAGGAGGAACCACCATGTCTGACAGACTGCGCTCGCGTGTATACGTCCTTGTCACCCTGCTCCTTGCCCTGCTGGTTCTGGCCGGCTGCCAGCAGACGCGCCCCTCGAATACAAGCCCCGGCGGCGTCAACTCACCGGCCGAGGCCACGGCCGTGGCGGGTGCGTCGGTCGTCGGCTCATGGGAACTTGTGGCGATGGGAACCAACGCCGCACCAAGCCCCATCATCGCCGGCACCCATCCGACAGCCGTCTTCAATGCAGACACGAGCCTGCGCGGCTTTGGCGGCTGCAATGACTACAACACCAGCTTCAATGTCGTGGGGTCGGTCATCAAGGTGTTCCCCATTGCCATTGGGCGCAACATCTGCGCGAAGGATATCACGGAGCAGGAGAGCCTGTTCGTCAGCAACCTGAACCAGGCGCAGACGTTCCGCAAGGACGGCAATCGCCTCATCATCCTCAGCGCTGGCGAGAACAGTCTGGTTCTCGAACCCCGCTGACCCCATCGCACACGGTCGCGGTACAGACGGCAGGGCCACCCTCCCAAAAGAGAGTGGCCCTGCGGCTCATGCTATAGACGAGTCGAGTGGACGGTCAACGGGCCGCCCAGCACGGTCTACCCCGGCGGCTATGCCGGAAGGACCTCGTTGTCCGGGGTAGGACGGCTGATGTAGTCAGCGTAATCCGGCATGCGGCGCTGATACTCGTTCGCCAGGAGTGGCGAGGCGATCATGAAGTCGGCGGTGGCGCGGTTGCAGGCCACCGGGATGTTCCACACGACGGCGATGCGCAAAAGCGCCTTCACGTCGGGGTCGTGGGGATGCGGAGCGAGGGGATCCCAGAAAAAGACGAGAAAGTCGATCTCGCCCTCGGAGATCTTAGCGCCGATCTGCTGATCGCCGCCCAGGGGGCCGCTCTGCAACTTGATGACCTCCGCCCCCAACATCTCCTCCAACAAGCGGCCGGTAGTGCCGGTCGCGTAGAGGTGGTGTTGCGCGAGAACATACTTGTTGAACTCCGCCCACTCCAGCATCTCACGCTTCATATTGTCGTGCGCCACCAGCGCGATGCGCTTGGGCACGACAGGCGTCGTAACATATTCCATCATCCTAAACCTCCAGCCTGGTCTCGCTCTGACAGCCAAGACCAACAAAAAGGGTCGTGAGCCAAGAGACTCACGACCGTGTGATACTCCTCTGAACTGTGGCGTTCAGGCCCCAAAGCAGGCCTGCACGTTTCACGGCTTTTGGACGCCCCTCGCTACTGCGTTCTTACTCCTCCAACTCGTGACACTTGCGGACGAGCGTCGCGCGCTCAGGGTAGAGAGCCACTAGCTCGACCACGCGCCGCACCGCCAGGCGCAGGTCGCGCACACAGGGCTGGCCGTTCATGCGGGCACGGTCAAAACCCCAGCCCGCGCTCCTTCATGCTGACGAAGGCCTGCTGGCCGATAACAAGGTGGTCGAGGACGCTCACGCCGAGTAGCTCCCCAGCCGCGACGATGTCCCGCGTGACGCGCACATCGTCGCGGCTGGGCGTCGGGTCGCCCGACGGGTGATTGTGGGCGACGATGATGGCGGGGAAGTTCTGGCGGATGGCCTCTTTGAACACCTCGGCCACGCGCACCTGGCTGGTGTTGACCGTGCCCTTGTAGACGGTGAGGATGTTGTAGACCCGGTTCTTGGTGTCGAGAAGCATGACCCGCAGCTGCTCGTGGTCGAGGAGGCTCATCTCCAGGGAGACCAAATTGGCGGCGTCGGCGGGGCCGGTAATGATGGGGCGGTCGACGGGGCTGGCGACAGAGAGGCGCTTGCCTAATTCCAGCGCGGCCAGCAACTGGCACGCCTTCGCCTCGCCCAGGCCCTTGAGCGCGCCGAGTTCCTGGGCGGACGCTCGCGATAGGCCCGGCAGGCCGCCGAAGGTGGTCAGGAGGCGCTGCGCCAGCATGACGGCGTTCTCGCCGTGGATGCCGACGCGCAGGAGAATCGCCAGGAGTTCCGCATTGCTCAGCGCCGCCGCCCCGTAGGCCAGCAGTCGCTCGCGCGGCCGCTCGTCCTCGTGCATGTCGGCAATGCGGGTCACCGTGGTATAGGTGGCGGAGGGCTTCTGAGTTGGCGATTGGGGATTGGAGAC
>JAHCIE010000362.1 GCA_026129385.1 Anaerolineae bacterium | reverse complement strand
GCATCTACCAGATTCACCCCCTGGGCGTGGTGCTACCCAAGACGCGCCAGGACGTGCTGACGACGCTGCAACTGTGCGCCGAACACGGTGTGCCCCTCATCGCTCGTGGCGGTGGGACGAGCCAGACCGGCGCGTGCCTGGGGCGCGGCGTCATCCTGGATTGCAGCAAGTATCTCAAGCGGGTACTAGAGGTCAACCGCGACGAGGGCTGGGCGCTGGTCGAGCCGGGCGTCGTGCCCGATGAACTCAATGCCGAGCTGCAGCCGCATGGCCTGATGTTCGCCGTGGATGTATCGCCCGCCAACCGCGCCAACATCGGCGGGATGTGCGGGACCAACGCCGGCGGCTCGCGCTCGTTGATCTACGGCAAGATGATTGACAACGTCCTGGGGATGGAGGTGGCGCTGGCCGATGGCCGCGTGGTCGAGGCCCGTGATCTAAGCGAGGCCGAACTTACAGCCAAGCTGCAACGCGACAACCTGGAAGGGGCAGCCTATCGGACGATTGCAGAGCTGGCCCAGGAGCATCAGGCCGAGATTCAGGCCCGTTATCCAAAGGTCCAACGGCGTGTCGGCGGCTACAACCTCGACGAGTTTATCAAGCCGCAGCCGTTCAACCTGGCCAGGCTGCTCGTCGGCTCGGAGGGACCGCTGGCCCTGACCCTGGCGGCGCGCCTCAAGCTGACCCCACGCCCAAAGCGCACCGCCCTCGCCATCGTCCACTTCCACACCGTTAACGAGGCGCTAGAAGCCGCGCCCTTCATCCTGACCCACCACCCCAGCCAGGTCGAACTCATGGACAAGGTCCTCATGGACATGACCCGCCAGCAGCCCCAATACGGCCGCCGCATGGGCTTTGTCCAGGGCGATCCGGGCGCGCTGCTGAGCGTTGAGTTCTTCGCCGATACTGAGGCCGAACTCAAGAGCAAGCTCGCCCGCTTCGAGGCCGACCTGACGCGCGCCCGGTGCGGCTATGCCGTCGTCGTGGCGCTGAACCCGGCCCAGCAGGCTGACATCCTCGCCGTCCGCAAGGCCGGGCTGGGTCTCCTGTTGGGTATGCAGGGCGACGCGAAGCCCATCGCCTTTGTCGAGGACACGGCCGTGCCGCCGGAGCGTCTGGCCGAGTACATCCGCCGCTTCGACCAGATCATCCGCGCCCATGGGACCAGCGCCGCCTACTACGCTCACGCCAGCGTCGGCCTGCTGCACATTCGGCCCGTCATTGACCTCAAGCGGGCCGGCGATGTAGAGCGGATGCGCTCCATCGCCCACGCCGTGACCGACCTGGTTCTCGAGTACGGCGGGGCCATTAGCGGCGAGCATGGCGACGGCCTGTCGCGCAGCGAGTTCAACGCCCGTGTCTTCGGCTCCACGCTCTACCAGGCGTTCCAGACCATCAAGCACGTCTTCGACCCGGAGAGCGTACTGAACCCTGGCAAGATCACCAACGCCCAACGCATGGAGGAGAACCTACGCTACGCGGGCCGCCACGGTCAGCCCTACACCTCGCAGCCGGTCAAGACTTATTTCTCATTCACGCGCGAGGGCGGCTTCGACCGCGCCATCGAGATGTGCAACGGCAACGGCGAGTGCCGCAAGCGCCTGTCAGGGACGATGTGCCCATCCTACATGGTCACGTTGGAAGAGAAGCACTCGACGCGCGGGCGGGCCAACCTGCTGCGCGCGGCCATCAATGGCGACCTGCCCGCCGACGCCCTGACCAGCCCCGACCTGTATGACGCGCTAGACCTATGCCTGGAGTGCAAGGGCTGCAAGGCCGACTGTCCCTCCAATGTGGACATGGCGAAGCTCAAATACGAGTTCCTGGCCCACTATCACGCACGACACGGCACACCCTTGAGGGCGCGACTGTTCGGCCACATCGCCACGCTAAACCGCCTGGGCACTGCCTTCGCGCCCGTCTCGAATTGGGTGGCCGGCTCGCGCCCGGCCCGCTGGGCGCTGGACCGCTGGCTCGGCGTGGACGCGCGCCGCCGTCTGCCGCCCTTCGCCCGAACAACCTTTGCCCAGTGGTTCCAGCGCCGGCGCCACCCACGAGCCACCACGGCCCGCCCCCAGGTCGCCCTGTTCAACGACACCTTTGTCAACTACAACTATCCTCAGATTGGGCAGGCAGCGGTGCGAGTGCTGGAGGCGATGGGCTATGCGGTCATTCTGGCCGAGAAGCGGTGTTGCGGCCGGCCGATGATTTCCAAAGGGTTGATGGAGGCGGCGCGGGCCAACGCGCGCTGGAACGTCGCCGCGTTGGCGAGATATGCCGAGCAAGGTATTCCGGTCGTGGGGCTGGAGCCGTCATGCCTGCTGACGCTACGCGACGAGTACCCCGACTTGGTGGACGACCCACGGGCCGAAGCAGTAGCCCGGAATGCCTTCCTGTTCGAGGAATTCGTGTTGCGCGAGCTGGAGCAGGCGCCCGACCGTCTGGCGCTCGTTCCGGCCACGCGGCCCATCCTGTTTCACGGCCACTGTCACCAGAAGGCGCTTGTTGGCTCAGGCCCAAGTTTGAGGGTACTGCGAATGATCCCCGGCGCGCAGGTCACAGAGGTCGATTCGGGCTGCTGTGGCATGGCTGGCTCGTTCGGCTACGAGAAGGAGCACTACGACCTGTCGCTTCAGATTGGCCGCCGCCGCCTCTTGCCAGCCGTCGAGAAGGCGCTAGGGAGCGAGATTGTGGCGGCCGGCGTCTCCTGCCGCCAGCAGATTCTCCACGCCACCGGCCGCCAAGCCCGCCACCTGGCCGAGATCTTGGCCAATGCGCTGGCCCCTAGCCAGCCATCAGGCGTCCTTGAGCCAGCGGTCCACCCAGGTCCGCACCCGGTGTAACACGTCGAGTTGGTGAGCGCGTTCGCCGATGCCATGCGGCTCACGCGGGTAGACCACCAATTCCGAGGGGCAGCCCGCCTCGCGCAGGGCGCGGTGAAAGCCGATGGCCTGGCTCACGGGCACACGGGCGTCGTTCTTGCCGTGCAAGATAAGCAGGGGCGTGGTCGCGCGCCGCGCAAAGGTGATGGGGCTGAGTTGGAGGTGGCGCTGGTTCGCCAGCCCATCCCAAGGAGCGGCGCCGCCCAGTTCGCGCTCGAAGTCGGGCACGTCGCTGGTCATGACCATCATGCCCCAATCACTCACGCCCGCGCCCATGATGCCGGCCTTGAAGCGCCCGGTCTGCGTCACAGCCCAGGCCGTCATGAAGCCGCCCTGGCTCCAGCCGCCGATGGCAAGCCGGTCCGGGTCGGCAATGCCGCGCTCAATGGCCGCGTCAATCGCCGACAAGATATCTGAAAAGTCACCCTCGCCGACGCCGCCCCGCGCGGCGCTGGCAAACCGGTCACCATGCCCCATGCCGCCGCGATAATTCGGCATGAGGACAGCATAACCCGCCGTCGCCAGCCACTGCCCCCAGTTGCCCCAACTCAAGTGCAGGCCCAACCCGTAGCGGCCATACGGCCCGCCGTGGACGAGCGCGACCAGTGGGAGCGGGCCAGACGGCGCGTCGGGCGGTCGGATGAGGACGCCGTCCAACTCCCAGCCATCCAGCGCCCGCCAGGTAAATGGCTCCTGAACACCCCAGCGCACCTCATCGAAGGCAGTCTGATGGTTCGTGATCCGGGTCAACCGCAAGGCCTCGCCTGGGGCGGCTCGACCTGCCCACACCTCGCCTGGACGGACGCTCGTGGCGACCGCGGCCGCCAGGACCATTGTACCATCCGCTAGCCGCGTCGCGCTCCACCCACCAAGATCGCATAAGGTGTCGGCATCGACGGTCGAGTAGACCTTGTCGAGGGCGCCTGTTTGGGGGTTCAGCCAGGCCAGCCGCCAGCCCAGCCCCTCCGCTATCGAGACGACCACTCCCTGCCCATGCGCGCCTTTCTTGAGTTCGCCCGCGCAACTCGTCTCACCCAACGCGAGCTGCTGCGCTTCCCCGCCTGCCCGTGGCACAGTCCAAACGGCGTGCGAGCCTTGCCCCGTGCCACTGGCAGGCGCGATAAATAGCAGGTGGTTCCCGTCGTCGGACCACACAGGCGGGCGAAGCCACTGATTGAACCGGC
>JAHCIE010000361.1 GCA_026129385.1 Anaerolineae bacterium | reverse complement strand
GGCTACAAGCGCCAGCCTGACTACGCCCTGGCGACCCTCAAGGCGGCCGCCGAGGGCGGCGCGGACATCCTCGTCCTGTGCGACACCAACGGCGGCTGCCTGCCCTGGGAGGTTGAGACCATCTACGACGTGGTCGCCGCCGCCGTGCCTGGCCTGCCGCTGGGCATCCATACCCACGACGATGCGGGCTGCGGCGTCGCCAACAGCCTGGCCGCCGTGCGGCGCGGCGCGGTCCAGGTCCAGGGTACGATCAACGGCTACGGCGAGCGCACCGGCAACGCCAACCTGTGTACCATCCTGCCCGACCTGGCCCTCAAGATGGGCTGCGAAGTGCTCACATCAGGCGCGCTGGCGCGGCTGACGGAGCTGTCGCGCTACGTCGCCGAGACGGCCAACATGGCCCACGACGCGCGCCTGCCCTATGTCGGCTCGGCGGCTTTTACCCACAAGGGCGGCACCCACGTCGCCGCTATCCTGCGCGTCGAGGAGAGCTACCAGCACATCGACCCGACGCTGGTGGGCAACCAGAAGCACGTCGTCATCTCGGAGTTGTCGGGGCAGGGAAATATCAAGTACAAGGCCGAGGAGTTCGGGCTGAAGGTGAACGGTCACCCGGCCATCCGCGACGTCTTGCAGCGAGTCAAGGAGTTGGAGAACCAGGGCTTCAGCTTCGAGGGCGCGGAGGCCAGCGTCGAGCTGATGCTGCGCCGCGCCGAGGACGGCTACGTGCCCCCCTTCGAGCTAATCGACTTCACCGTCGTCGTGGAACACCGCCGCCAGCGGGGTATCCTGGCTGAGGCGATGGTCAAGGTGCGCGTCGGCGACGAGGTGGCCCACACGGCGGCTGAGGGCAACGGCCCCGTCAACGCCCTGGACATTGCCCTGCGCAAGGCGCTGCTGCCCCACTACCCCGACCTGGCCGACATGCACCTTAGCGACTACAAGGTACGCATCCTCGACTCCCACGCCGCGACGGGCGCGCTGACCCGCGTGCTGCTGGACTCCACCAACGGCGAGCGTACCTGGACCACCATCGGCGCGTCGACCAACATTATCGACGCCTCGTGGCAGGCCCTCGCCGACAGCTTCGAGTACGCCCTGGTCGTGGCGCACGAGCCAGCGCAGGCATAGGCGGAACAGCGGAAGAAACATAGACAAGATTGACAGGGTTGACACGCTAGAGCGACGTGGTATAACTACGCTCTTGATGCAGCAGACATGTCATACTATGCAGTCGAAAGGAGCCTTCCATGTCGTCTTCCGTCACCCAGGTCGAGGCAGTACGGCGTCAGATGGTGGCTGCCGCCCGCGCCATCGTCAAGGCTGGCGCAATCTCGCGTTCCGGTCACGGCAACATGAGTGTCCACCTCCCCGGCACGGACACCATGCTCCTGACCAACGTCATGAACCTGGAGGATGTCACCGTCGAGCGGCTGCCGCTGGTCACGCTCGGCGGACGGGTGATCGACGGCGAGCTGGACCCGGTCAGCGCCGAGGTAATCGGCATGCACGCTGTCGTGTACGAGAAGAACCCCGATATGGGGGCCGTCGTTCACACCCACGCGCCGTACGCGACCGCGTATGCCGTGGCAGACCGGGCCATCGAATGCTGGTACGAGGGGCTGGCGCGCTTCGGCCTCACCGATCCTATCCCCGTCGCGAAGTACGGGCCACGCGGCTCGCGCGAGTCGGTGACGAATATCGCCGACGCCATGGACGAGCGAACGCGGGGCGTCCTGCTCCAGAATCACGGCGTCCTGACCTTCGAGCAGGACCTGATGGGCGCGGTGCGGGTGCTGGTGGTGATGGAGGAGGCGGCCGAGCTGGGGCTGCGCGCCCATGCCATCGGCGGCCCGACGCTCATCTCGCGCGAGGCCATCGCGTACGCGCAGCAGCGGGCGCAGGAATTCGCGGCGCAAGGCACGCTGCACGCCGAACCGCCCCACGCGGGGCACAGCCACTAGCGGCGGCTCGGAGTTGAACCCTCAACTACGAGGCCGTCCGGGTCGTGCGTGACGCGAACGCCACCACGAGGCAGCACCCCGTCAGCAGGAGAGCGAGCGGCGCCATCAGGAGCCGCTCCCACGGGCTGGGCGAGACGAGATTCGCCAGCGCGCTCAGGCCGAAGAGGGCGACAAACGCCCACAAGGCCCAGCCTGCGAGGCGATAGGCGCGCTCGCTGACGGCGATGACGCCGCCGCGCGCCAGCACCGCCCACATCGCCAGCGCGAACAGGAGGGCGGAGACGACGCTCGCCACGCGCAGAGTCGGCGGCAGAACCTCACTCGTCCCGCCGAAGGCTGCCCGGCCGAGGGGCAGGCCCGCTGCCAGCGCCACCTGAAATAGCAGCAAACCCGCGAAGCCCACCGCCGCAACGATGGCCGCGCCCCGCTGAAGCCCTGTGCGCGACACGATGCGCCCCTTAGCTCTCATCCTGGGCCAGGGCGAACTCGAACATCACCGCGTCTTGCGGCGCTGCCTGCCCGCCCGCCGACTGGTACAGCCGCATGGCGGGCAGATTGTCGCGCTCGGTCAGCACCCACGCCAGGCTACAGCCAAGCTCCTTAGCCAGGGCCAGCATCTCGCGCAGCATGGCCTTGCCTATCCCCTGCCCCTGATGCGTTGGCGCCACCCCTACCTCGTTGATTCCACAACTCCGGCCGCGGCTTGTCGGGATGCGCGTAATGCACCGCCGACACGAACCCCACGACCACCTCGCCATCCAGCGCGACCACCAGGTGATGCCGCGGGTCAGCCAGAAACGCCCGCGCCGCGTCGCTGTCGATGGGGTCGTCGAACACCCCCTCGGCCACGCGGGCGAGGAGGGGGAGGTCGGCGAGACTTCGTAGCCTACGGA
Organism: Anaerolineae bacterium; assembly: GCA_026129385.1. GTDB lineage: Bacteria > Chloroflexota > Anaerolineae > Epilineales > JAHCIE01 > JAHCIE01. The sequence continues at coordinate 1,227 of JAHCIE010000361.1, read as the reverse complement.
CCGCAAGCCCATTCATTCAGCCCCCGCCTCTGCCAGACTGTTCACCGTCTCTTGAATGAGCGCTAGCCACTCATCGTGAACCTCCAGCACCTCTTCAATTCGCGCAAGTCGGCTACGTTGGGAGGTCCCGATCCTGACTGTCCACACGAAGCGATTAGGACCGCGCTGGACGAAGCCATCGGGAAGCAGCGCCGCAAGCCCTTCAAGGTATCTCTCCCCAATCTCCGGTCGTCCCATCTCCGCTGCGGAAGCGCCGATTCCGCGATTGAGAAACTCACCCCGCACAGTGAAGACGCCAAAATTCACATCGTCGAGAGTTGACTTCAAAATGAGGGAGTTGCTACCAGGCTCAACATGCAGGCCGAGAGTCTTAGCCTCATCGAAGAATGACTGCAAGGCCGCTTTCACCGCTGCGTCCACGGCCAGCTTCTCGTAGAACAGTTCTTCCGTGATCTTGCTGCGCCTTGCGCTAGACGGTTCCTCATTGAGTGTGGCGGAAACGGGCACGACCTGCCCATCCTCCAATCGCAACGTGACCGTGACACGAGGAACCGCCACCGTCTGCGCCACCACCCTCGGAACCACCACAACATGACTGCCCAATTGTGTAGGTAATTGGAAGACGCCAACCTCAATCAGCGCTAGCCCGAAATCGAGGTGGGCATGGCTGCGCAAGAAGTTGGTCATGCTCTCCACGTTCTCGCGGATACCGTCCCCAACAATGAGTAGCAGAAAGCGACCTAGCCGGAGATTGCGAGATACGTTGTCGATGAAGTCACGTTCCTCAAGGTCGTCAGAGTGTGCGGCAGCAAGCTTGTAGAGGGACTTTGACGGGCTGCCGGACGAACGCTGAAGAGCCTGCTCAAGGTCCACGTACGACCAACGACTTAGCTCCTTGGCGTAGTCCAGTATCTGGCCCACCACTTCCCGTAGAGCCTGGGGATTCCTCCAAAGCTTGCATTCGACAAGCGTGAGCAGGCCATCCGGGTTGACAAACACCAGGTCGATTGGGCCTACGGGTGTACGCAGTTCGCGGCACACCGGGATGAGAGGCTTGAACGCAGACTCCACCTCGCCCACAGGCAAGACTTGCGGATGGCTGAAGACGAAATCCTGGAGCCAGCCTTCCTTGAAATTACTCGTCGCCGCTTCCAACCGCTGTGCCTGCCCATCAACAACCACGTACGGCTGGCTGTGTTGTCTTCCCATGAAGTCCCCCCGGACTGA
>JAHCIE010000360.1 GCA_026129385.1 Anaerolineae bacterium | reverse complement strand
TGTGGCAAGACACCCACTTGAAGCTGGAAATTGCTGATTTCACCCAGTTGTCACCGCCCACGACTGATCGTGATCGTCCGAACCTGATCATCTGCAATCCGCCTTATGTTCGCCATCACCATATCCCTGTCGGTGACAAGGTGCGGCTACGGGGCAAGGTGGCGGAGCTGACATCCATCAGGCTCAATGGCCTTGCTGGTCTATATTGTTACTTTCTGTGCCTGGCCCATGCCTGGTTGGCCGATAACGGAATAGGGGTGTGGCTGATTCCGAGCGAGTTCATGGACGTGAAGTACGGCCGCGAGGTGAAGCGTTACCTACTCGAGAAGGTCACGCTGCTCCGCCTTCACTTGTTTGATCCGCATGAAGTTCAGTTTGACGATGCCCTCGTCTCATCCGCCGTGGTATGGTTCACGAAGGCGACGCCTCCGTCTCAACACGCAGTTGACGCCACGTATGGCGGTAGCCTGACCAACCCGCGCGTCGTCCAGCGTCTCGCGACGACCCACCTGCAAGAGGACACAAAGTGGTCCGGCTTGTTCAAGGGCCAGGAGAAGGTCGCTCGCGGCGAGTCGAACTTGAAGCTGTCGGATCTCTTCTTGATTAAGCGAGGCATTGCTACAGGGTCGAATTCTTTCTTCGTCCTGAAGCAAAGCGAGGCTGGTCGCCTTGAACTGCCATCTCACCTCCTCACACCTATACTTCCCAGTCCTCGGTTTCTGGATGTCGAAGAGGTCGAGGCGGACAAGCTAGGCGATCCATTGCTCGCTACAAGGTTGTATCTGCTGACGTGCGATGAACCTGAGGCGACAGTCCAGCGGAAGTATCCCGCGCTGTGGGCCTATCTACAAACGGGCATAGCGAGAGGACTGAACGAAGGCTACCTCTGCAGCCGCCGCTCTCCCTGGTATGCGCAGGAGAAGCGACCGCCTGCCCCCTTGTTGTGCACCTACATGGGGCGGTTGCGCACCAAGAACAGCCGACCGTTCCGGTTCATCCTAAATCACTCCAGGGCCACGGCGCCCAATGTTTATCTTCTCATGTACCCGAAACCGCTCTTGCTGGACTTGATGCAACAACAGCCCGACCTCCTGAGGAAGCTGTGGCTCGCTCTGAATGCGCTGCCAGTTGAGGCGATTCTCGGCGAGGGCCGCGTCTATGGGGGCGGTCTCTACAAACTGGAACCGAACGAGCTAGGCAATCTTCCTGCTGACGTTGTTCTACCGGCTCTCAGCCAGCCAATACCCCTAGTGCCTCGCCAACTCACCCTCCTGCCTTCCTGAGCGGCCAGCGGGCGAGGTGGCGCATCAGACGTGAAATGCCCACTGTCACGTCCCCTACACGTCTCTCTCGCTCGCGGCAGATGTGACCACCCGCCGCGAGCGGCGCTCACCTATGGGTCAAACCTTCTCTAGCCAGATATCCATCCCAATGCCTTCGCGTTGGATGTTGGCCGCGCCGAAGCGACTCTGGGCGACCAGCGCCCCGAAGGCGTCTACCGTGTAGGCGCGCTTGAGCAACATGAACTTGAAGGCGCTCTTGGTGAGGAGGCTGTTGACGGTGTTCAAGCCCATGCCATCCACATGCTGATTGACCTCGGCCTCGGACGCATCGTTCCGCAGATCGTTGATGAGCGCCTGGCCGCCAGCCTTGAGCACACGATGCATCTCGTTGAGCGCGCCCACGGGGTCGGCGAAGTTCTTGAAAGCGGCGCGACAGACGATGAAGTCGAAACTGTTGTCACCAAAGGGCATCTGACTGGCGTTGCCCTGCTGGAAATCGACCCGAACGCCCGCCTCGGCAGCCTTCTGGCGGGCGATACGAACGAAGCTGGCGCTGATGTCGAGACCCACCACAGACTGGCGTCCCAGACGCGCCAACTCAATTGCCAGATAGCCCGGCCCCGGCGCGACCTCGAGCGCCCGGCCGCCCCGAGGGGCGGTTTCGCTGATGCGGCGCGCCAGTCTCTGGAAGTCGGGCATCTGGCTCCTGGTGCTGTTCGCGTACCAGGTGGCAATTGGCCCTTCCATGCCCATGCCGATATAGCCCTTCGTCGTCGACGCTGTCATTGGATACCCTCCTGAATCCAGCCGAGGCGTGTGGTTCCCTCGCCCCGTGGCGGAGGGAACCAGCCTCGCTTCGGCCTCGGACGCCTGGCTGCTCTCGCTACAGCGCGTCCAGCAAGCGCGCCGCGTCGTCGGGGGAGAGCTTGCCTTCCTCCACCATGCGCAGGATGGCGAGCCGCTCCTCCTCGTGACCAGGCGAGCGCGGCTCAGGCGCGGGGCCGCCGGGCTTGAAGCTGGATGACCACCCGGCGGCGTAGCCCATCAGCCCCGCGAAATCCATCCCCCGCACGCTGCGCTTGATCGCCTCGACGGTTGGGATGATGCCCTGGTCGATGGCTTCTTCGGCCTGCCGGCGCGCGTCTCGAATCTGCGCCTCGATATCGCCTTCCATCATGCGTTGCCACTTCTCATGCCGCCGCTGGCGGTGCCGGTGACGTGCCTCGCCGCACACATGGCCCTCCTTAGGGGTTAGTTCCACTCATCAGCTTCAGGGCCTCTTCGACACTGATCTCGCCACGGTCGACGGCCTCCAGAATTTCCATGTTGGTGCTCGGCCGTGCCGCCTGGGGTGGGGGCGGCGGTGGGGGCGGTGGGGGGGGTGGCGCGGCGGGCTGCCACGCCGGCGGTATCGCCGGCGTCTGCGCCGCTGGCGCGCCGTCGCCGCGTACGACGAGCGTGCCGTTGACGGTGCTGTAGGCCACGTGGGCCGACGGCTCGCCGTCACCGACCACGCCGCGCCAGCCGCCACGTCCGCTGTTGGCGGGTCGATTCGCCGTCTCGAAGTGGGTGCGCAGCATCACGCCCGACGCCTCCAGCTCGACCGCCACGCCCGACGCCAGGGTCAGCGCTAACTCACCGTTGACGGTCCGCGCCCTGACGTCGGCTCCGCCAACGAGCGGCTCGACGCTGATGAGGCCGTTGACCGTCTCGGCGGTGACGCGCTGGGCCTGGCTGCCGCGCACGGCGATGCCGCCGTTGGCCGTGTACACCTCGACCTGACCCGCTACCCGATTCAACTCCACGTGACCGTTGGTAGCCTCGGCACGCATCGCGCCCTCGCAGTCCGTGACGACCACCGGCCCGTGAACGCTGGACACCTCGACCGCGCCGCGCAGACCGCTGACCTTGACCGGCCCGTTGACCGTCTTGGCCGTCAGCCGTGTCGCGCGGGGTACACGCAGCGTGTATTCCACCTTGTCGGTCGCCTCCTTGCCCCGGCCAAAGAGGCCCATCTCGCGGTCGATCTCGGTGCGCGCGCTGACCCACTGGCCCTCACCCTCGAGAATGACTCGCGCGTTCTCGCCGCGTGCCACGGCGACGACGTGAACCTGGGGTTGGTCCCACCCCTCCACCACGACCGCGCCGTGGACGTTCTCCACGTTGACCTGGGCCTCCGCGCCCGTAGCAAAGACTTGTTCGATGCGCTCGTCCGTCATCTCAGCCTCCCAGGGCGTCCAGCAGGCGCGCCGCCTGCTCCGCGCTAATCTTGCGCTCCGACAGCAGCTTGAGAATCGCCTCGCGCTCTTCGGGCGACGCCGAAACCGTGCGTTGATTGGCTCCACCCCACAGGGATGTCAAGGTAGGCATGGGCGGGGCAGGCGGCACGGGCGGCACGGGCGGCACGGGCGGCATCCCCGGCGCCCCGGCGCCTACCACAGCCCATCGGGTACGACCGCGCCGGCCACGGTCGTCACCGGCCATGTACACCACGGCATCACCGTGGGCGCTGGCGGTAATCTCGCCGCCGCCCTCGCCGAGCCGCCCCACCAGTTGCCGCCGCGTCCCGTTCTCCACCACCAGCCCCAACGAGCGGTCCCAGCGAATCGAGCCGTGGGCGCGCAGGTTGAGCCGCAGCGGCCCCGGCCCGATGCCCAGCGCCACGTCGCCGTCGGTGTGGACGCTGTGAGTCTGGTCAGCGGCCAGACCATGCAGGCGCGCGTCGCCGTTGACGTGGCGCACCTCGACCGGCCCGCGTGCGTCGGCCACCGACAGGTCGCCGTTGACCGAGTTCAGGCGCACGTTGGTCGC
>JAHCIE010000036.1 GCA_026129385.1 Anaerolineae bacterium | reverse complement strand
GAGTTGGCGGGGGCCATTCTGCTCTGGCTCAACTGGCGACGAACCATGCCCGAAGGCACGGCCTTCATTGCCGGTCTCTTCCACTCCGTCACCGGCTTCTGTAACGCCGGCTTCGAGTTGTTCAGCGGCCGCCCAGGCTTCCCGGATGGCATGCCCAACGATGGGCCGACCGTGCTCACCATGTCGGCGCTCATCATTCTCGGCGGGCTGGGCATCCCGGTATGGGGTGATCTGCTGAGTTGGCCGCGCCGTCGTACCGTGTCGCTGCATACCCGTGTGACGCTGCTACTGGTGGCAATCCTGCTACTGGGAGGGGCGACGCTATTTTGGGTGGTGGAGGGATCGAGCGGCATCCTCAAGGCTGAGCCGTGGTGGCGTCAGGCGCTGCTCTCGTTCTACCAATCGACCTCGGCGCGCACAGCGGGGTTCATGGCTGTCTCGACCTTCGCCGATTTGCGCCCCGCCAGTCAGATACTCATGATCGCCTTGATGTTCGTCGGCAGCGCGCCCGCCTCGATGGGCGGCGGCATTACCACGGGCACGCTGGCGGTCCTGGCTCTGTCTGTCCTGGGCTACGCGCGCGGCCAGGTCACGCCGACCGTCTTTGGCCGCCGCCTCGCGGCGCGGAGCGTGCCGCGCGCCGCCGCCGTCGTGAGTATCTCGCTGGCCGTGGTAGCCACGGCTACGTGGTTGCTGCTGGTCGTGAGTCCCGCCGCCGTGCTGGAGGAGGCTCTCTTCGAGGTGGTGTCAGCCTTCGCGACGACCGGCCTCAGTCTCAATTACACATCGCGCATGAACTGGGCCGGTCAGCTGGTCATCATGTTCGTCATGTTCTGGGGGCGGCTCGGCGCGTTGACCATTATCGTGGCGCTGACGCGCCAGCGGCCTACCCCCGCCGTGACCTACCCCGAGGAGCCGATGCTCATCGGCTGAGGTCACGCTCTCTTCGGTTCAGTGGGAGAGTGGGCTTCCCAGCGTTTCGACGTGGTAGGGGGGGTATGACGCAAGGCGGCCACGAGGCGCTCGTCCGCTGTGACCAGCGGGACGCCCAGCGCGCCAGCCAATGTGACATAACACGCATAGTGCAACCACACGGCCATATCGACACAACAAGTCCCCCTCCTGACACCAGAAGGGGGACGATGCTACGACAGGCGACGAAAGATTGTCTAGCTGGCCTTGATGTCGACGACCGCGCCCTGCTCGACGAGCTTGGCCTTGGCGGCCTCAGCCTCTTCCTTCGAGACCTTCTCCTTCAGCTTGCTCGGCGCGCCCTCGACGGCATCCTTGGACTCCTTGAGGCCGAGGCCGGTCAGCTCGCGCACGACCTTGATGACCTGGAGCTTCTGGGGGCCAATTTCCTTTAGGATGACGTCGAACTCGGTCGGCTCCTCAGCGGCAGCTGCGGCCGCGCCATCGCCACCGCCGGCGGCCGCCCTGCCGGGCAACGCGACGGCCATCGGCGCGGCGGCCGACACGCCCCACTCGTCCTGCAGGCGCTTGGACAGCTGCGAGGCCTCGAGTACGGTCAGGGTATTGAGCAACTCAACGATCTGGTCGATCTTCTCGGACATGCGATATGACTCCTTTGGGGTGCGCCGCTCAGCTCAGCCTTCGGCGCGGTCAGTGTGTCGATGGGTTAGCTGGCGGGCGCGTCCAACTGGTCGGCGCGCTGCTGGATGACGTAGGCGATCTCGCGAAGCGGGGCGTTGAGCACCGAGACGATGCCCGACAGCGGTCCGTTCACCAAACCCACCAATTGGGCGCGGCTCTGGTCGCGGGTCGGTAGGTCAGCCAGTTGCTTGACCTGATCGCCCTTGAGCACGCTATCGCCCAGAATGGCGCCCTTGACCGTGAGAATCTTGGTCTCGATGGCGAACTGATTCAGTAGCTTGGCGCTGGTTGGAATGTCATCGCGCACGAAGGCGAAGGCTGTCGGGCCTGTCAGCAGGTCCTCAGGCACGATCTGGCCGTTCTCCTTGAGCGCGAGCGCCATCAGGGTGTTCTTGGCAACGCTGAACTTGGTGCCCTTGTCGCGAAGCTGGCCGCGGATGCGGGAGATGTCACTCACCGTCAGGCCGCGGTACTCGGTCAGGATGACCACCTGCGACTGGCGTAGGTCCTCAGACATCTCTGTTAGCTCAGCTTGCTTCTCTTTACGGGTCTTTGGCAAGTGAACCTCCCATAGGAAATAGAAAGCGGCCCGCATGCCAGAGACGACATGCAGGCCGAAAGTCCATGCACCATGGAGCGCGTCTGCGGTCGTCGCCTCGGCAGGAAATTAAGCTCGTTGGGAGCGCCTGCTGTCTGCAGCGGAACCGAGGAAACTATAACACACTTCGTCGCGGAAGGCAAGAATGGGCTACTATTTCCTATTTCTTGCCCTTGTCGTCGGCGCTGGCTTCGTAGGTGATGATGATGGCGTTGGCGATATCCTTCATGGGCCGCCGCGTATCCATGCTCATCTTCTGTACCTTGCGGAAAGCCTCGGCCTCGCTCAAGCCCTGGGTCGTCATCAGAATGCCCTTGGCGCGGTCGACCAGCTTGCGCGTCTCCAGGGTCTCCTTGATGTCCTCGTTCTCGCGGCGCAACTCCTGGAACTCGCGGAAGCGGGCGATGCCCACCTCAATCGCCGGCGACAGGTCAGCGGGACGATAGGGCTTGGTGATGTAGGCCACCACACCCGCCTCTTGCGCGCGCTGAATAAGGGATTTTTCGCTCAGGCCACTCACGAGGATGACCGGCGCGACATGCTCCTCGGTCAGAATCGAGGCTGCTTCGATGCCGTCCATGTCGGGCATGCGAATGTCCATAATGACGGCATCGGGCTGGAGCTGGCGCGCCATGTTGACGCCGCTGCGCCCATCCCCGGCCGTCCCGGCCACCAGATAGCCGAGACCTTCGAGGGTCTCCTTCAAGTCTTGCAGGACCAGAACTTCGTCATCTACGACGACGAGCCGTGTGCGTTCCATGATGCCTCTTTCAAGTCGTTCATGTTGGGCGTCTCGGCCGCTGGGTTCGTCTAGGCGCCGTTGCGGCGGGCGAATTGCGGTGAGAACTCGACGGTAGCGATGGCTCCACCCTGGGGATCGTTGACGATGCTGAAGTCGCCCTGTAGCCCGTCGCGGGTGAGCGTGTTGACCAGGGCCAGGCCCATATCGGGCGCAAAGCCTTGTGGCGCGCCCTGCCCATCGTCCTGAATCTCGACCTTGACCTGGTTCCCCACCTGGGACAGGCGAATCCAGACGTTGCCCTTCTCCTGGCCGCCGAAGGCATGCTCGACGGCATTCAGAATCAGCTCCGAGATCACCAGGGCTGCTGGCGTGGCGCGCTGACCATCAATGAAGATATCGCCGCCTTCGACGTGGAACTGGATTTCCAGGGGGGGCGGCACAAGAGGGCGCGACAGCTCGACCAGCCGCTCGGTCAGTGCGCGTAGATTCACCCGCCGCTCGTTCGGGTCAAACAGGAATTCGTGGACGGCGGCAACGTTCATGATGCGGTTGACCGCCTCTTGCAGAGCGGCGCGTGTCTCCGCGCTCTCGGCGCGACGGGCCTGTATGCGCAACAGAGCCGTGATGGTTTGCAGGCTGTTGCGCACGCGATGCTGAAGCTCCAGCAGCATGTCGGTCTTGAGCTTTAGCTCGCGTGCCCGCCGTCGCTCCTCGGTCTCGTCGTGGATGGTGATGATGGCCCCCACGAGGACCGGCGAGGGCAGCGGCGCTTGCAGGAACCGCCGCCAGGTTCGGACTGGCTCGCGCGTGCCGTAGAGCGGGATGGCTTTCTTGACCCAATACTGGCCCTCGGCGCGCTCCTCGACCTCCTGGATACAAAAGCCCTGGGCCATGGCGCGTTGGGCGAGGTCGCTGTCCTTCGTGGGCAGCTGATCGAGGGGCAGGTCGGGCAAGGGATACATGAAGCCCGCTCGGTTGTACAGGCTGGTCGCCACACCGCTGACGTATTGCACGATCAGCCCCCGGTCCACGACCAGGAGGCCATCGTGCTCGCCAAAGGGCGTCAACCCGTGCGCGCCGAGGATGTGCCCCCGCGCTGCCATCTCCTGGAGCAGGACGATCGCGTCCCGAAAGGCGCGGGCGCGGTGGCGCTGGCGCTCCTCCTGGATCAGGGTGCGGTCGAAGGCCAGCAGCCCGACCGGCTCGCCATCGGCCATCAGCACCGGGTAAATGATGCGCACCATGTTACCCTGGGCCAGGGAAGCCGCCGCCGTCGCGCGTAGCCGCCGCTGGAGGGCGCGGGCGCCGGGGCCACTCGGTTCCAGCGGTACGACACTCCCCACCACTTCGTCGCGCCACACGGGCGGCACGGAGTGGGGGCGGGCCTGGTCGATGATCCGCGCTCGTTCCCCTTCGAGCCGATACAGGATCGCGTCGGCGCGGCTCAGGTCCGCGGCGAGGCTCATGCCTCCCGCCACCCGCGCCAGTAGCTCTTCGCTGGTTTCGATTGTCTGAGCCGTCGCGCCTATCGTCGACATACAGCCCACCTTTGCCGCCGGATGTCTACCGCCCATATTATAACATGCCAATCCCCAAAAACGGTCATGCGTCGAAGCCTTTCGTGCTGGGGAAGGAGTGTGCTATAATTGCCCCATTCACGTGTCCATCGAGGAGGATTGGATGAAGGAGTATCCCGTCGAGAGCATCCGCAATGTCGTCCTCCTGGGCCACAGCGGCTCGGGCAAGACGTCTCTGGCCGAAGCGATGCTCTTTGCGTCGGGCGCGACGACGCGCCTGGGTAGGGTCGAGGAAGGCACGGCTGTCTCCGATTTTGAGCCGGAGGAGCTTCGCCGTCACATTTCTGTCAGCGCAGCCGTTCTACCGCTAGAGTGGAAAGGGCACAAGATCAATCTGATTGACGCGCCTGGCTACACGGATTTTAGCGGTGAGGCGAAGGGCGCGATTCGCGCCGCCGACGCAGCTCTGCTTCTGGTGGACGCCTCGGCCGGTGTCGAGGTCGGGACGGAGCTGGCGTGGAGCTACCTGGAAGAGGATAGCCTTCCGCACGCTATTGTCATCGCCAAGATGGACCGCGAGAATGCCCGCTTCGAGCCGGCCCTCGCCAGCGTCCGCGAGGCGTTCCACGGCAACTTCGTGACGCTGCATCTGCCGATAGGCGCGCAGCATGACTTCAAGGGTGTCGTTGACCTTGTTCGCCACAAGGCCTACCTGGGTGATAAGGGTCAGGTGGGCGACATCCCCGCCGACTTAAAGGCCCAGGCCGAGCAGGCTTTCGGTAGCCTGGTCGAGGCCGCCGCCGAGGGCAATGACGAGCTGCTGATGAAGTACCTCGATGGCGAAACGTTGACCGATGCCGAAGTCGATGCCGGGCTGCGCGAGGCCACGAAGAGCGGCAAGGTTGTGCCCGTCTTTGTAGTGGCGGGTACGGCCCAGAAGGGCATTCAGTCGCTGCTGGACGCCATCCTCACTTATCTGCCGTCGCCGAAGGATGTCACACCCCGCACCGCCGTCAACCCGGCGACTGGGGATACCGAGACGCTCAAGGCCGATGCGGCCGGTCCTCTGGCGGCCCAGGTCTTCAAGACGGTTGCTGATCCCTATGGCAAGCTGTCCTACTTCCGGGTGTTTTCGGGAACCATTCACTCCGACGCCCGCGTCTGGAATACACGGTCTAACGCCGAGGAGCGTCTCGGCCAGCTGCACATTCGGCGCGGCAAGGAGCAGATCGCCGTCGATAAGCTCGTCGCGGGCGATATTGGCGTGGCCCTCAAGCTCGACAACACGCAGACCGGCGACACCCTGGGTGACCGGGGCCACCCGCTTCAGGTCGGCCCTATCAGCTACCCAAGCCCGCTGTTCATGGCGTCACTGGCTCCCAAGACGAAGACCGACCTGGACAAGATGGGCAGCGCGTTGCAGCGACTGCTGGAAGAGGACCCCACGCTCAAGGTGCGCCGCGATCCGGAGACGGGCGAGACTATCATCGAAGGCATGGGCGACTCCCACGTTGACGTGGCCGTGCGCAAGATGCAGCAGAAGTTCGGCGTCAACCTTGACGTGGGGGTGCCGAAGGTCCCGTATCGAGAGACCATCACGCGCAATGTCCAGCAGCACGGGCGCCATAAGAAGCAAAGCGGCGGGCGCGGCCAGTTCGGCGACGTCTTTATCCGTTTCGAGCCGCTGGAGCGAGGGGCGGGTTTCGAGTTCGCCGACGAGGTGTTCGGCGGCTCCGTACCGCGCCAGTATATCCCGGCCGTCGAGAAGGGGTTGCGCGAGGTCATCGATAGTGGCATCCTGGCGGGCTATCCAACCGTAGACTTCAAGGCCGCCTTGTACGACGGTTCGGCTCATCCGGTCGACTCGTCGGAAATGGCCTTCAAGCTGGCGGCGCACCTGGCCTTCAAGGAGGGGCTGCCGAAGGCGGGGCCGGTGCTGCTGGAGCCGGTGATGCGCGTCAACATCATCGTCCCGTCGCAGTACGCCGGCGACATCATGGGCGATATGAATCATCGCCGCGGCCGTGTGCTGGGCATCGACCAGCAAGGGACCAAGACGGTCATTGAGGCCGAGGTGCCCCAGGCCGAGATGATGCGCTACGCCACCGACCTGCGCTCCATGACCCAGGGGCGCGGCATCTACAATATGGAGTTCGCGCGCTACGAGGAAGTGCCGCCGCACCAGACGCAGCAGATCATCGACGCGCGTAAGAAAGAGCTTGCCGAAGAGCGAGCCTAGCTGTAACGTAGAGCGTAGAGCGTGGAGCGTAACGATTCGTTAGCATCTCCGCCACGCTCTACGCCTCACGGAGAGGACCCATGATCAACCCAGCCAACTACCCCGGTCGCGGCAAAGTCGCCATTCTGCGGACCCGGCCTGAGACCGTGCTCGACGACTACGAGCGCCTGATGCATCTGGCCGACTACCAGGCCGCCCTGCCAAAGGATAAGGATACCTTCCTCAAGATCAACATCTCCTGGCAGACGTGGTATCCGGCCTGTTCCAGCGCGCCGTGGCAAGTCGAGGGCGTCCTGCGAACCCTGCTGCGCGATGGCTACGCCGGTGAGCGGGTCATGGCCGCCCACAACCGGACGGTTGTCGTCGATGCCTACGTCGGCGAGCGTAACAACGGCCACAAGGCCGTCGTCGACAAGTATGGCATCCGCAATGTCCACCTCTACGAGCCTGACGTGGAGTGGGTGCGCTATGAGCCGAAGACACCGATGCTGGTGCTGGATGAGGTCTTCCCCGATGGCATTCTCCTGCCCAAGCCTTTTTTCGATACCAATATCATCCAGCTGCCGACGGTCAAGACCCACGTCTTCACTGTCATTACCGGCGCGATGAAGAACGCCTTCGGCGGCCTGCTCAACGAGAAGCGTCACTGGACTCACGCCGTCATCAACGAGACGGTGGTCGATCTGCTCGCTATCCAGCAGGAGATTCATAGCGGCCTGTTCGCCGTGATGGACGGCACGTTTGCCGGCGACGGCCCCGGTCCGCGCGCCATGCGCTGGCACGAGAAGGACATCATCCTGGCCTCGGCCGACCAGGTCGCCATTGACGCCATCTCGGCCAAGCTGCAGGGCTTCAACCCGCTGGACCTCCAGTTCATCCGCCTGGCCCACGAGCGCGGCCTGGGCGTGGGCGACCCGCGCCAGATCGAGATCGTCGGCGACGCCGACCTGGTAGAGGAGTCGTGGGGCTTCACCCAGGAGGATACCTTCGCCAGTAAGGGCCAGAAGATGATCTATCACGGCCCGCTCAAGCCGCTGGAGAAGCCCCTCCTGCAAAGCCCGGTCGTGCCGTGGTCCTTCGTCGCCTCGCGCGCTTACCACGACGCCTACTGGTATCCCAACGTGGGCCAGTACCGTGTCGAGGAGGCCCTCAAGACCAAGTGGGGCCGCCTGTTCAAGACCTACGTCCCCACCGAGCCGGAGGATGACGGCTACTGGCGGCGCTTCGCTCTGCGCGCGGGGGCGGCCACGGTCGCCGTGGCCGCGGGCGCGTTGGTGGTGAATCGCCTGATGCGCCGCGAGGATGAGCCGCTCAGCGTCGCCGAGCCTACCCAGGGCAACGGCCAGGCCGCCGAGGCTATCGAAGCGCATGAGGAGTAGTTCGGCATTTTCGGGATGAGGCGCTGGCCGAGGCGGATCCGCTGTATGTCGCGGTGTGAGGCGTCGAGCAAGTCTTTGCGGCTCGTTTGGTGCGAAAACAGAACGTTTGTTTTGATTTCCTGACGAAGACGTGGTATACTCGTAACGGTGATTATCAGTGTTCGTTGTAGTTTGTGAGACGATGGACTAGATAAGGGAGCAGCGCGTATGTCTCGCTCGCGTGTCGCCCTGCTATTTGTGGCCGTCTTCCTGGCGACTGTGACATTGCTGGCCATCGGCCGGCAGGCCGCCCTGGCCCTCGCGGCCGCCTTCGACTCGGTTCCCCACTCGCCCGTCGCTATCCTTGAGCGCGTTGTTGAATCTGGGGCGTCAACCGGTCGCACGGGACACGCCGCCGCGCGCCAGGAGTCGCCGCCGACCCCCGTGCCCATCCCGTCGACTCCCGGCCAGGGGTCGGTGACGGTCGCCGTGTCGGTGCTCAACGTGCGTGCGGGGCCGAGCCTGGACAATGAGATCATTGACCAGGTGATGCAGGGCGAGCGGCTGGTCGTTCTTAGCTCGCAGCCGGGCTGGCTCGAGGTCAACACGTCGGCGGGTGTCCACGGCTACGTGAGTCGTCTGTACGTCCTGGCCGACAACGAGTTGCCGCGCGCGGAGGCCATTCCCGCACCGAGCCGCCCGTCGCCGCGCGGGGCGCAGCGCAACGGCCCCCAATGGGGCGGCCCTCAGGGTGGCTGGAGCGTGCCCAGCCCGGGCGGTCCCTTTAGCGCGCCGCCCGGCGTGTGGGGCGCGCCCGATAATGGCCCCACTGCGCCGTCGTGGGGTGGCTCGCCGACCGAGCGTGCGACCGACAACGCGGGCAACAGCGTACAGGTATATGACGAGACGAACAGCTACGCCTTCGATGCCGACGAATTCCTGCGCCTGCTACGGGACGAGGGACTGACGGGACAGTCGGTAACAGTGACGCTGGTCGATAGCAGCGGCGGAAATCGCAGCGGCACAACCTTCGGCCGCATGATGATCGATTGCAACCCCATCAGCGTGCCGTCGGAGCCGGGGCGGCCGTCACCGCCGGGTAACGGTCGGGCAGGCGCGGATTTCTGCAACGCCGTCGGCTTGCACGAGGCCTACCACCTGATCGCCCTGGCCCGTACCAGAATCGGTGGCGCGGAGGGAGAGGCCGACCGTTTCGCCAACAATCGCCTCGATCGCTACGCTCTCGTCCAGGCGCGCTAGGGCATGAGCGAGCCGGTGCGCGGGGCGCGCGTGGGCGCGCTCAACGCCTACTGGCTGGCCCTCAACGTTTCCAACAACGCCCTCGACCCGGTGGTCCTGCCCATCCTGGTCGAGGGCGTTGTCGCGCCCGGCGTCAAGAACAGCGCGCTGGCCGCTCTGGGAGCCGTTGGCCTGCTGGTCGCCGTCGTCTGGCAGCCTGTTGTCGGCGCGGCCAGTGACCGCTCGCCGCGTGGCCGCCTGCCTTTCCTCCTCGTTGGGACGGCCGCCTTCGTCGCTTGCCTGCCGCTGCTGGCCTTCGCCCCCTCCTTCGCCGGGCTGCTGGTTGCCACCATCGCCCTGCAACTTGCCTCCAACACCATCCAGGGGCCGCTGCAAGCCCTGATTCCCGACTACCTGGCCCCGGCCGCCTACGGCGCAGCCTCCGGCGTCAAGACGGTCTTCGAGGTGGCGGGCACGGTGATTGGTGGTTTTGCTGGCGGACAGCTGGTCTCGGCAGGGCGGCTACCACTCACCTTCGCCTTCGCTGGCGGCGCTCTCCTGGCGGCGGCTGTAGTCACCGCCGTGGCCCTGCGCGGGCAGCGATCCCGTCCCCACCGGGTCGCCATTGACCCCAGCCGGCATGTCCCCCTGTGGCGCTCCATCCATTCCCTGGCGACCCCGCCGCTACGTCCCTACCTGTGGTGGCTGGTCAACCGCTACCTGGCCGCCATCGCCTTTACCTCGATTCGCGCCTTTGCCTTCTACTTCGTGCAGGATTACCTGGGCTTGCCCAACCCGGCCGCCGTGGTCGGCAACCTTATCGCCACCATCGGGCTGGTCGTGGGGGTGGCGGCGTTGCCCTTCGGCGCGCTGGTTACCCGTGAGCAGCGTCGGGGTGTGCTGGTCGCCGCCATGCTGGTGGGGCAGGCGCGGCCCCACTGCTGACTCTCGCTCGCTCCCCGCTGGCGCTGTGGGGTCGGCGCGCTCCTGGGCCTGTCCGTCGCCGCCTTCCAGGTGGTGGGCTGGGCCATGGCTATGGACCTGGCCCCCGCCGGCCAGATGGGTCGCTATCTCGGCCTGTCCAACATCGCCACGGCGGGCGGCTCGCTGACCGCGCGCCTGTCGGGCATTCTCATCGACAGCCTCAATCGCACTCAGGCGGGTCTGGGCTATACGGCCCTGTTCGGCCTGGATGCTGTGCTTCTCCTGCTGGCGGCGGTTGCCATCAGCCGCGTCCCCGCCACTCTGGGCCACGAGTAGCGCCGCCGCGAACCTCGATGCGTTTGTTATAGTGCCCTCCCTGTGCGTATAATATTCCACGCTTTGGGGCTGCTCATAGTCGCCGCGCGCCGCGCGAGTCGATACACGACGGAGAGATGCATGCGGTCCGGTCGCCCGGCGTATATGCCTGTCCTTATCCTGGCGCTCCTGATGGCGCTCGTTGGCAGTAGCGCTGTTGCTGCCGATAGTGGCAAAGATAGTCGCCCGCCTGGGCAGGCCAATGGCGGTGACATGCCCGCCGCCTTCGGGGCCTGGGAGCGCGTCATGGTGCAAACCTGGACCTACGACGAGCCAGACGGCCGCCGCCGGCTTCGCCTGTCGGCCTGGAACACCTGGTTGTCTGTCGTCGAGACGCGCCAGGTCGGCGAGACGGTGTGGGCCAGAGTCGGTAGTGGCGAGTGGCTCGACTACGACGACCTGTCGGCCTTTCCCATCACGGGCTTGCGCGGCTATCAGGCCCCACGAAATGAGCCAGGCGGTCTCGGCTTCATTATAGACCCTGAGACGGCAACCTACGACGCGCCCAACACCAACGGCGCGATGGCGGCGACGCTGGATCGCTACACGCCGGTCGCGCTGCTGGGGACCGACGCGGGCTGGTGGCGCATAGGCCCCGGCCAGTGGGTCAACCCGGCCCACGTGCGTGAGGTGCAGCGGGTGGCGCGGCCGGCTGACGTCGGCCCCAGCGACAAGTGGATCGATGTCAATCTCACCCAGCAAACCGTCGCGGCCTACGAGGGCGACCGACTGGTGTTTGCTACGCTGATGTCTAGCGGCAAGGACCCGACGCCCACCAAGGAAGGCTTGTTCTACATTTACGAGAAGAAGATCGGCGAGTTCATGGCCGGCGGCTGGCAGGACCAGGACCCCTACTGGCTCGAGGAAGTTCCCTGGACGATGTACTTCTCGGCGAGCTACGCGCTGCACGGGGCATACTGGCATGACAAGTTTGGCGACGTGCTTAGCCACGGTTGCGTGAACCTGTCCCCCGACGACGCTAAGTTTCTATTTACCTGGTCAGGCCCCGTGGTCTCCCCCGACAAGAACCGCGTGCTTGCCTCACCTGACAACCTGGGTACGTGGGTGTACGTCCACCCATGAGCTATAACCCACGGAGATCTATCATCATGAAGCATCATTTGCCCTGGTCGCTCCTCGTTGCTGCGCTCCTCACCGCGTGGTTGGCGACGCCCGCCCACGCTGAGCCGAGTCCTGACGGTGAGCCGCCGGTGACGCCACCGCGCCACGTAGTGAGCTTTGAGGTGAGGTCGATTCTGTCCAGGGCCTATCTGCCCAATCCCAAGCACCAGTATCAGGGCTTGAACAACTGCGGGCCAACGACGACCGCTATCGCTCTCAGCAACTGGGGCGTGATGCGCAGCCAGACCGACGTGGTCAACACTCTCAAGCCCAACCCCAAGGATGTGAACGTCAACCCCTACGAGATCGTGCAGTACATCCGCGACCAGGGCCTCGGCGCACAGGCGCGGGTCAACGGCAGCCGCGAGACCCTGCAACTACTTATCAGCAACGACATCCCCGTCATGGTCGAGCAATGGCTGCTCGACGACGGGGGCATGGGCCATTATCGCCTGGTAACGGGCTACAATGCGGAACGCGACACCGTCACCTTCGACGACTCTCTTCTTGGCCCCGACCAACGCTGGTCGTGGGATGACTTCAACGCCCGTTGGGGAGAGTTCAACACCAACCGCATCTTCATCCCGGTGTACCGGCCGGAGCAGGAGGCGCTGGTGCGCGCCATTCTCGGCCCCGACGCCAGTGACAGCCAGATGTGGCAGCGCGCCGAAGCCAACGACCGCGCCGCGATCGAGGCTGAGCCGGCCAATGGTCGGCACTGGTTCGCCCTGGGCGATGCCCTGCTAAACCAGGGCCGCCACGACGAAGCCTTGCAGGCCTACGAGAAGGCCTATGGGCTGGGCCTCCCTTTCCGCTACTACTGGTATCAGTTCGGCCACTTCGAGGCTCTTGCGAAGGCAGGCCGTTGGCAGCGGCTGCTGCAATTGACGCAACCGGTCCTGGCAAAGGCTCCTGTCCACGAAGAGATGCTCTACTACCGGGGGATGGCGCTGGAGAACATGGGGGATAAGGCAGGCGCACGCGAGGCGTATACGGCGTCCATCGCCGCCAACCATTTCTATACCCGTGCCCAGGAGACTATGACCCACCTGGGTGGCTGACGGGCTGGTGATCGATACCCGCGCTTCAAGACCCTAAAGGTCTGCCAGACCTTTATAGTCTTGAAGCGGTCGTGCAGGCTCTTGACTAGCGCCCGGCCCACGGCTAACATTCCTGGTAGCGCGCTGCGAGGTCTTGACCGGCCAGCTGGGGCCATGTCTGGCGTGGCGCAGGACATCGAAGGCTGCCATGACAGACGCGTCGCCCCTGGCCCAGGATACCCTGCCTCCCTCCGTGCGCCGCGTCGGCATTCTCCATCACCCCCGGATTCCCCAGACCCTTAGTCTCGAAGGTGAGCTGGCGGACCTGGTACGGACTGAGGGTGGCACAGTCTGGACAGCGTCGGCGTGGGATCAGGGCGCTCTAGTGCGTCAAATGCATGATCTCGACCTGGTGGTCACCCTGGGTGGCGATGGGACGCTGCTAAGGGCGGCACGCTCGGCCGCGCCGAGGGGCGTCGCGCTGCTAGGGGTCAACTTCGGTCGGCTCGGCTTCCTGACCGAGTTGCGACCTGATGATGCCGTGGCAGGTATGCGGCGCGTCCTGGCCGGCGAGGGCTGGCTCGACCGTCGCGCCATGCTGCGGGTTGAGCTGTGGCGCGATGGGGTGCGGCTCCTTCAGACCGACGGCCTCAACGATTGCTTCGTAGGACGCGGCAGCGCGCCGCGCACCGTCCATCTGGACACGCGCATCGATGGGGCCGCGTTCAGCGCTATTGCCGGGGATGGCCTCATTGTTGCAACATCGACTGGCTCCACCGCCTACGCTGTGGCGGCGGGCGGCCCTATCCTGGCCCCTGATACGCCGGCCCTGGTGCTGGCCCCGGTGGCGGCCCACGTTCTGGCCCTGCGGCCCCTCGTAGCGCCGCTGACCGCCCAGATTGAAATCGAACCGCGGGCCGAATCGCCCTCGGTGCTATCGGTCGATGGCCAGGTTAACCTCGACCTCGCGCCCGGCGACACTATCAGGGTGATGTGCAGCCCCCATCAGGCCGTGTTTATCCGTTTGCGATCGTCAACTTACTTCTTTGAGACGCTGCTGGAGAGATTGAGATGAGCACAAGTGTTGGAAAGGATTCTCTTGAGCTTGATAACCTGATCCGACAAGGCGAAGCCGCCGCCCGCGTCGGCGACCGCGCCGAGGCGGAGGCCCTGTTGCGGCGCGCCGTCGACGAGTACCCCTACAGTGAGGACGCCTACCTGGCGTTGGCGGGCGTCGTCGAGGATCTACCCGAGAAGCGTCGCATCTTGCAGCGGGTACAGCAGATGAACCCCGCCAGCGAGGAGGCCCGCCTGGGCCTGGAGCGCATTGCCGCCAAGCTCGGCCCCGCGCCGGAGGATGTCGCCGCCGAGGTGGATACGGTCACGTGCGTGTGCGGCTCCGGCCGCCAGACGGTGCTGCGCTGTAGCAAGTGCGGCAAACCAATCTGCCCTGAGTGCTCGGTGCGAACGCCGGTCGGGCTGCGCTGTAAGGAGTGCGCCGCCGTTCGCAAGAACCCCTTCTACAATCTGTCGGCGCTGGACTACCTGAAGGCCGGCTCGGTCGGATTGCTGCTGTCCATCGTGGGCGCGGCGGTCGGCTCGCTGGCGGGCGGCTTCTTCGGCTTCTTTACTATCATCATCGGCATGGCCGCCGGTGGCATCATCGCTGACCTGATGAGCCGCGTCATCCGCTACAAGCGGGGTCTGGGGATGCAGATTCTAGCCGGGGTATGCATCATCCTCGGCGCGGGGGTTCTCCTCTTGCTGCCCGGCCTACGGGTGGGATTCAACCTCTTCTACGTCATCGCGGCGATTGTGGCCGCTGTCGCCCGCCTGCGCTAACCCCATCTGATGAAAATGTGACAAACGACGCTATCGGGCGGTGCGCACCGCCCGATAGCGTATCTTTCGGCGCGCCGGGGCGTCGTGTTGAGTGCCATCGTGGACCACTGCCCCGACTTTCCGGCCACGATGATGGATGTAGCGCGAGGAGGCAATGTCTATGCGCATGCGGGTTTGGACATGGGCTGCGTTCCTGGCCGTCGTCGTCGCCCCTGGCTCTGGGCGGCGTCGCGCGCCAGCGGCGATCGCGGCGAAGTCGAGTTCGCCGGTGTCGTCACGAAACTGCCCGAGTCCGGGCTGGTTGGCGACTGGAAGGTGAACGACGTCACCGTCCACGTGACCGATGCCACCACCATTGACCAGAGCGACGGCGCCGTCGCTATCGGCTCCCGCGTCGCGGTGAAAGGCACACGCGCCGGTGAGAACACGGTCAACGCCAGCCGGATTGAGGTTCAGCATCCCCCCGCCGGCGGGGTCGAGTTGATGGGCTTCGTGCTCAAGCTGCCGGAGGGCGGGCTGGTCGGTGATTGGAAGGTGAATGACGTCACGGTACACGTGACCGGCGATACCACCATCGACCAGACCCACGGCGCGGTGGCTGTGGGCGCGCTGGTCAAGGTTCGCGGGGCCCGCGCCGACGACCGCTCGGTCAACGCGACGCGCATCGAGGTTGTGCCAACCCCCGGCCAGCGCGGCGAGATGGTGGGCGTCGTGCGTGCCCTGCCGGAGGGCGGTCTGGTCGGCGACTGGACCGTCAACGCGACCACCGTCCACGTGACGAATCAGACCGAGATTGACCAGGAACGCGGCAAGGTCGTGGTGGGCGCGATCGTGCGTGTCAAGGGTGAGCGGCAAACCGACGGCTCTCTCAACGCCACGGAAATCGAGGTCATTGTCTCGCCCGCCCGCGGCTCGCTGGTCAAGTTCTACGGCGTCGTGAAGGCGTTGCCCAGGGTAATGGTTAAGTCGGCTGTGAAGGCGACCCTCGCCGGCAGCCTCGTCGGTGATTGGCAGGTGGGCGATGTGGTCGTCCACGTCAGCGCGGACACCGAGATCGATGAGGAGCATGGCGCAGTGGCCGTTGGCTCGCTGGTCGAGGTCAGTGGCGCGCGCCGCCCCGATGGGTCGGTGGACGCGCGGCGAATTGAAGTGAAGATGCCTCGGCCATCGCAAGAAATCCCTGTTGCCTTCCCTGGCGTCATCGACAAGTTGCCGGAGAGTGGCCTGATCGGCGAGTGGGTGGTGAGTGGCCGCAAGGTTCAGGTGACCGCTGACACCGAGATCGACCAGGAGCACGGCGCGGCGGCCGTCGGCGCGTACGTGCAGGTGAAGGGCATCCTCGGCACGGATGGCGTCGTCAAGGCGCGCGGGATCGAGGTCAAGGGTAAGCCGGAGGTGGGCACTGGCGTGTATGTTCGCTTCCGTGGCGTGGTCGACGCCGTGACCAAACCCCAGGACGGCAAGTACGACGTCAGGGTCAGGGTCAGCGAGACCGACTTCCGCGTGGTGCATATCGGCCCGCGCACCCGCGTCGACACTGAGCATGGCGCGCTCGAAGTGGGCAAGGTGGTGGAAGTCAAGGGCGTCCGCCAGGCGGATGCCTCGGTGGACGCGCTCAGCATCGAAGTCAGCGAAGTGAACGCGACCCCCTAGTCTCGGTTGAACATGGTGATAGTCGCCGCCCGTGCTCCTGGCGTTCGCGCCGGGGACGCGGGCGGCGGCGCGCAACACCCAGGAGCCAGCATGCATCAGCGACGTTTCGCGCCCCTCATCCTTGCGGCACTCGCTGCCCTTGCCGTCGTTGCGGCGGCAAGGACGGCGACAGTGGGGCAGGCGGCGCCGGCCGCCGATCAGACCCTCTACCTCCCCTACATCATCCAGGGATGCGGCCCCACGCAACTCGTGGCCGATGGCGGCTTCGAGGCCGGCCTGCCAACCACCGCCTGGCAGGCGCAGAGTAGCGCCGGTAGCCTGATTATCGATAACACCGATCCACCTCCTGCGCACAGTGGGACGTGGAAGGCATGGCTGGGCGGCGACAATCATATCGACGAGACGCTGTCTCAGACGTTGACTGTCCCCGACACCTCCGCCCGCCTGGTGGTGAGTTACTGGTGGCTCGTGTCCACCGAGGAGTCGAGTCACCCCTTTGACACGCTGCGGGTTGAGATTCGCGACGCCAACAATCAGGCGCTTGAGACGCTACAAATCCTGACCGACGGCGACGCCCGCGCCAGCTACCAGGCAAGCGCCTTCACCCTGTCCAGCGCCTACGCGGGGCAGACCATCCGCCTCGCCTTCGTCGCCCACACCGACGAATCGAATACGACGAGCTTCTTCATCGATGATGTCAGCGTGATGAAGTATTGCACGGCCTTGCCCTAAGTCGAACACTTGTACTTGTCACGGTGCGACCTTTCGGATAAAATAGGGGCAAACTATCGCCGCCAGAGGCTGTCTTCCCGTGCGCCGCGGGCC
>JAHCIE010000359.1 GCA_026129385.1 Anaerolineae bacterium | reverse complement strand
GCTGCTTCCTCGATGATGCGGGCGTGGGTGTGGGTCGATGAGCAGATCATCACCGCATCGACCGTCGGGTCATCCAGCACGGCACGGTAGTCGGCTACGGCACGCTCGATACGGTTCTCGCGGGCGCACTCCTCCGCTGCCCCTAACCGTTCGTCGGCGACGCAGCCAATATCGGCCGTCGGAATGAAATGAGTCAGGTTGTGGGCATGAACGCGGCCGATGCGGCCCGCGCCAATCAGCCCGACATTGAGAGCTTCGAAGGGCATTCGGTTGTGGCCTCCCTGCGAGAGGGTATCCACAGGGGGATACCCCTATACGTAATGGCTATCCACGAGGGATATCCCTACAAGCCTAATTGGGTGAGGTAGTCGCGATTGCGGCGTGCACTGTCCCTGGGCGTGCCCAGGCCGGGTAGCACATCCTGCTCAACGGTGATCCACCCCTGGTAGTTACGGCGGCGCAGCCAGTCGACGACGGCGGGGAAGTCGACGCAACCCTGGCCTAGCTCGCAGAAGATGCCGTGGCGCACGGCCTCAAAGTAGTCCCTGCCAGCCCGCCGTGCCTCGGCGGCTACATCGGGCTGGCAGTCCTTGAAGTGGACATACCATACCCGGTCGCCATAGCGATCCAACGCCGGGAGAACGGCTTCGCAGCCGCCCGGCCCCGCCCCGTAGGCACAATGTCCCGTATCGAAGACCAGCCCGACCAGCGTGGGGTCCGTCAGGTCCAGGAAACGCTGTATCTCATGGGGCGTCTCGACGAAACCCGCGCAGTGGTGGTGGAACACGGTGCGCAGGCCGGTCGCGTCGCGCACGGCGCGGGCGATGCGCTCCGCTCCCTGGGCGAAGATTGTCCACTCCGCCGCCGATAGCGCCATGTTTGCTGTGGCGCGCCCCGCATTGGCGGTGCGCCGGGGGTCGGTCCCGTTCTCGTCAGCCAGCACCAGGACGGGGAAGCCCTCATCCGCGCCGCGCACCGCCGCCAGTAGACGCGCCACGCGCAGGGCGTGGGTCTCACCCGCTGCGTGAGCGGCCGGGTCGCGCAGCGCGACTGGCACGAACGCGCCCAACATGCTGACGCTGCGCGAAGTCAACTCGGCGCGTAGGGCGTCCGGCTCGGGCGGCATGAAACCCCAGTCACCCAGCTCGGTCCCGCTGTAGCCGGTCTCGACCAGCTCGTTCAACATCTGGGCATAGCCGATGCGCTCGGCCTGCATGCCTTCGAACTCCAATGCGCCCCACGAGCAGGGGGCATTGGCGACACGAATCATGGCTGGCATAATCCCTCTAAAACTTGCGGCTCCACTCGCTGGGCCAGCGCTCGACGACCACCTTCGTCTGGGTGTAGAACTCTACGCCGTGACGGCCCTGGGCATGGAGGTCACCGAAGAAGCTCTCCTTCCAGCCGCTGAAAGGGAAGAAGGCCATCGGGGCCGCTACCCCAATGTTGATACCGACGTTACCGGCCTCCACCTCGTATCGGAACTTGCGCGCGGCCGCGCCGCTGCTGGTAAACAGGCACGCCATGTTCCCGTAGCGCCCACTATTGATCAGGGCGATGGCGTCCTCCACCGTCTCGACGTGCATCAGGCTCAACACCGGGCCGAAGACTTCCGTCTGCGCTAGCTCGCTGTGTGGTTCGACATTCTGAAGGATGGTCGGGAACAGGAAGTGCCCGTCTTCGTAGCCACTGACCTGCTTACCTCGACCATCGATCAGGACCTCGGCCCCCTCCCGCTGTCCTGCGCCAATCAGGCGCTCGATGCGCGCGCGACTCTCGGCGGTGATGACAGGCCCCATCTGGACACCGTCTTCCAGCCCATAGCCGACCTTGCGGCTCAGGGCCACATCGGCCATCGCCTCCCCGAACCGCTTCTGTGCCTCGCCGACGGTAATCGCCACGGAGGCTGCCAGACAGCGTTGGCCCGCGCAGCCAAAGGCGCTGTCGGCCATGATGCGGGTGGTCATGTCAATGTCCGCATCGGGCAGCACCACCACGGGGTTCTTCGCCCCACCCTGACATTGAGCGCGCTTGCCGTGGGCCGTGGCCTGGCTGTAGACGTAGCGAGCCACCGGCGTCGAGCCAACGAAGGAGATAGCCTTCACGCCTGGGTGCTGGAGCAAGGCGTCCACCGCCTCCTTGCCGCCATGCACGAGTTGCACAACGCCCCTGGGTAGTTGGGTCTGTTCCAGCAGCTCAAAGAGGCGGGTGCTGGTCAGGGGGACGCGCTCGCTGGGCTTGAGAATCATGCAATTGCCACACGCCAGGGCGTAGGGCAGAAACCACAAGGGAATCATGCCGGGGAAGTTAAAGGGCGTGATGGCGGCGACTACCCCGACCGGCTGGCGAATCATCAGCTCATCAATGCCGGAGGCAATGTCTTCACTCATCGAGCCTTGCAGGAGGATCGGCGCCCCGCACGCGACCTCGACGTTCTCGATGCCGCGTCGCAGCTCGCCGATGGACTCGGCGTAGGTCTTGCCGCACTCATCGGTGACGAGGCGCGCCAGTTCGTCGATGTGTTGCTCTAGCAGCGCCTTGAACTTGAAGAAGTACTGGACACGTTCGAGGGCGGGGGTCCGCCGCCAGCCGGGAAACGCAGTGAGGGCATGCCCCACCGCCACGTCGACGTCGGCGCCCGTGGCGAGCGGTACCTCGGCCATAGCCTGCCCGGTAGCGGGATTGGTGACAGGCAGATAGGCGTCCGCCTGGCTCCGCTGCCACTCGCCGTTGATGAAGTTGCGCAACTGTCCGTTCGTGGTCATCTCCCACCTCTCTCTTCCAGCCGTGTGCGTCGGGACAACGCTCTGAGTCGCGCCGCGTCGCGAAGCCAGCGGCGTCTACAAGTAGTCCCGCTCCCTGGCGCGCATCGTCTCCCACTCGGCGCGGGCGACCTGCACCGATGGCATGTCGCTCACCTCGGCTACGGGCACATCCCACCAGCTATCATAGCCCGGCACGCTCGCCAGACGGTCGTTCTGGATGTAGATGACCGTCGTGCGGTCCGTGGCGCGGGCGGCCTGGAGCGCCGCCGTGAAGTCGGCGTAGGTGGCGCATTCGATGACATGCGCGCCCAGGCTGCGCGCGTTGGCGGCCAGGTCTACCGGCAGCGTCTCGACGACTGCCGCGTCGTCGCCGGGTAGCACGCCCTCCTCGCGATAGGCGTAGCGTGTGCCGAAGCCCTGCTGCCCCAGCGAGCGGCTCAGCGCGCCGATACTCTTGTAGCCGTGATTATCCAGCAGGACGATGATGAGCTTGTAGCCCTCCTGGATGGAGGTGACGATCTCCGACGACAGCATCAGGTAGCTGCCGTCGCCGACCATGACGATCACATCGCGGTCGGGCGCGGCCATCTTCGCCCCCAGGCCGCCCGCGATCTCGTAGCCCATGCACGAGTAGCCATACTCCATGTGATAGTTCTTGGGATGGCGCGCCCGCCACAGCTTGTGTAGGTCGCCCGGCAGGCTGCCCGCCGCGCAGACCATGATGGCCGACGGGTCCGACTGCTCGTTGACCACCCCTATCAGCTCGCCCTGGCTGGGCAGGGGCGTGTGGCGAATCGCATACAGACGATCCACCTCCGCCTCCCACTGGTCATGGAGCGCGCCCGCCTCGGCTGCGTAGGCCGGGTCAACGCGGTAGCCCGCCAGCAGGGGCAGTAGCTCGTCCAGCGTGACGCGCGCGTCGCCGACTAGGGCCACGCCGTGGTGCTTGTGGGCGTCGAAGTCGGCCACGTTGATGTTGACAAACTGCACGCCGGGGCGCTGGAACTGGGTCTTGGAAGCGGTGGTGAAGTCGCTGTACCGCGTGCCGACACCGATGACCAGGTCCGCGTCCAGGGCGACACGGTTGGCAGCCAGCGTGCCCGTCGCACCGATGGCCCCCAGGCACAGCGGGTGGTCGTAGCGCAGGCTGCCCTTGCCCGCCATCGTCTCGCCGACCGGGATGCCCGTGGCATCGACCAGCGCGCGCAGGGCGCCAGTTGCTTCACTGTATATGACCCCGCCGCCCGCCACGATGAGGGGCCGCTGAGCGGCGCGAATCAGGTCGGCGGCGCGCTGCAGGGCGGCGCGGTCGGGGCGATTGCGCGGGACGCGCCAGA
>JAHCIE010000358.1 GCA_026129385.1 Anaerolineae bacterium | reverse complement strand
CTACGGCCGCGATCACGTCTGCGTCCGCATTGCCGCCATCGCCGACCTGCCGACGCGCTTCGGCGATTTCCAGGTCGTCGGTTTCTACAACAACCGTGACGACAAAGACCACGCCGCCTTTGTGCACGGCGATGTGTGCGGCGCCGACGATGTACCCGTGCGAGTCCACTCGGAGTGCCTGACCGGGGATGCCATCGGCTCGCTGCGCTGCGACTGCCGCGACCAATTGGAAAGCGCACTCCAGCAGCTTGGGCAGATGGACAGGGGCATCCTGCTCTACCTGCGCCAGGAAGGGCGGGGGATCGGCCTGACCAACAAGATCCGCGCCTACGGCCTGCAGGATCACGGCTACGACACGGTCGAGGCCAACCTGGCGCTGGGTTTTCGCGACGACGAGCGGGACTACGCGGTCGCAGCTCATATGCTGGACTCCCTCAAGGTTAAATCGGTGCGCCTGCTGACCAACAACCCGCGCAAGATCGCCGATCTGACTCGCTATGGGATTACCGTGACCGGCCGCATCCCCCACATCATCCCGCCGAACTCACACAATCGTTTCTACCTGGAAACGAAGGCTGTCAAGTCGGGGCATCTGCTTGACTTCGCCGGCAAAGAACGCCTGCCGGAACAGAGCGACCGCCCCGCCCTGGCGGCGATGAGCGAGGATCAAATCGCCACGCTGCAAGCAGCGTAAGAAGGGAGACTAGAGCCATGAGTCTGGAGAATCGTGTGGCCGTGATCACCGGCGCCACCGGTGGGCTGGGCCGGGTGGTCGCCCGGCGCCTGGCCGAGGAGGGCGCCCGTCTGGCGTTGGTCGGCTCGGACGCAAGTCGCCTGCAGGCATTGGGCGCAGAACTGAACCTGCCGCAGGAACGCTGGCTGGCGAGCGCAGCCGACCTGGCCAGCCCCGCCGGCGCCCAGGCGGCGGCCGCGGCGACGCTGGCGACGTTCGGCCGCGTGGACATCCTCTTGCACCTGGTGGGCGGCTGGACGGGCGGCAAGACGGCGGTGCAACTACCGGCCGAGGAGATGACCTCGATGCTGCAGCAGCACCTGTGGACGACCTTCAACGTCGCCCAGGCCTTTGCGCCACACCTGGCGGCAAACGGCTGGGGCCGCATCGTCGCCGTTTCTTCGCCATCAGCGAGGCGCCCCATGGCCAAAGGCGCCGCCTACGCCGTCGGCAAGGCGGCACAGGAGGCCCTCCTGCTCACGCTGGCCCAGGAGCTGACCGGGGCCGGGGTCACGGCCAACCTGCTGGTGGTGCGGACGATAGATGTGCAGCACCGGCGCGACCGCCAGCGCACGCCGGAGACTGCCAGTTGGACGACGCCGGAGGAGATCGCCGCGGCCATCGTCTACCTGTGCTCCGACGCGGCCGGGGGCGTGAACGGGGCGCACATCCCACTCTACGGCGCTTCATGATGGGCAAACAGGTCGCCAAGGCAGCGCGGCGCTGACGCAGCAGCGAGGAGCGAATCATGTTGGATCACACCCTGCGTGGTTACAAAGACCAGATCTTGAGGCCTGGCGCGTTAGCACTGGGCGGGGTGTCGCCCAATGCCGTTACGCTGCTGGCGCTGGTCATCGGCTTGAGCGCCGCCGCGCTGGCGACCAGGCAAATGGTCGCCCTGGCGTTGGCCCTGTGGCTGCTCAACCGCATCCTGGATGGTCTGGACGGCATGCTGGCGCGGGCAACCGACCAACGGACCGACTTCGGCGGCTACCTGGACATTGTTACCGACTTCATCGTATACGCCGCGCTGCCGATTGGGTTGTTTCTGGGTCGCGCCACGGCCGGGCTGGGCGTCAGCCTGGCGCTCCTGCTGGGCAGCTTCTACGTCAACGCGGCGTCGTGGATGTACCTGTCGGCGATCCTGGAGAAACGCCGCGCCGGGGCCAGCGCCCGCGGCGAGCTGACCACGGTGACGATGCCGGCCGGCCTGGTGGGCGGCACGGAGACGATCCTGTTCTACAGCGCCTTCTTGATCTGGCCCGGCGCGCTCCGTTGGCTATTCCCGACCATGGCCGCCCTGGTAATGATGGGAGTATGCCAGCGGCTCTGGTGGGCGCGACGTCACCTGTTCACGCCTCAGATTCCTCAGGCAAAGCGGCCCGCAGGGGAATTCGTTGTGCGGGCCGTGGTAGAGAGCGCAATGGAGGAGGCCCCTGTGTGAGCGAAGGAACGTCTCTCCAAACTTATCGGCTTTTGGCCTGCGCTGTCTGCGACGCCAGGCGCGCGCGGCGGCGCCGCTGCCAGTTCAGCGCGGGGACGGAGTAGCGGGCCTGCTCGCGCACGGCTTTCACCAGCAGGCCGGCCAGCGAGACGCCACCGAAGAAGTGCGCGTTGTAAGCGCCGTCGCCCAGGAAGCCGTCGCTGCGGTTCAGCAGGTTCACCCGCAGCTTGTTGTTGGGCAGGTGATTCTTGCCGGCCAGCAGGTCGCGAAAGGCGGACGACAGCCACTTGAAACCGCCGAACAACGCGCGGATTTGGGCGGCGGTGCGCGCCACGTCGGCCTCGTCATCCGGGTTCACCCGTTCGAT
The DNA here is from genome assembly GCA_026129385.1 of Anaerolineae bacterium. Taxonomy (GTDB): domain Bacteria; phylum Chloroflexota; class Anaerolineae; order Epilineales; family JAHCIE01; genus JAHCIE01. The sequence continues at coordinate 1,565 of JAHCIE010000358.1, read as the reverse complement.
GAGGGCGTCAATCTGCGCTTGCAGGGTGAAGAACTCGTCGAAGCCGCCGCCAGCCAGGCTTAGGCCGCTCAGTTGCGCCAGGTAATCGGCGCGATCTTTGGCGCGCAGGCGCGTCACCGTCAGCTTCAGGTATTCCAGATAGGCGCCCAGCAGCCACAGCACCGCATAGACCTCCCACAGCTTCGGGTGACTCCACGACTTGAACGAGCCGGCCACCAGTTGGTCGTGCATGGCCATGTAGCGCAGGGTCAGCTCTTCCAACGGCCTGAAGGCGGCGGCCGAGTAATCGCCGCTGGCATACGCCTTCAGGATCAGGTCGGCCAGCAGCATCACGCTCATGTGCGTGACGTACAGCCCTTTGGAGTAGAGCGGATCAATGAAGCCGACCGCATGCGCCAACAGGGCGAAGCGGTCGCCGACGACGTGCTGCGCCGAGTATTGCAGCCGGTCGGTGCGCGTCCAGGCGCGCACGGCGCGCGCGCCGGCGAACTGGCGCTGGATGTCGGGGAACTGGCTGATGAATTCGTAGAATTCCTGCTCGGGGGTCAGTTCGGCGCGCACGGGATAGAGGCGCGGGTCGAGCTGCAGGCCGACGCTGCACAGTGGGTTGGTAGCACGGGGGTGGTTGTTGAACGGGATCACCCACAGCCAGCCGCCGCGGAAGACATGGTGCAGCGTGCCCTCGGACAGTCGGTAGGGATGGCCATAGGCTTCCCGCGATCCACCGACGTTGTTGTAGCACGGCACATCCACCATGTGGGTGAAGATGGTGCGCGTGTGCGCCTGCAGATCGCGATGCCGCCAGCCCAGCTTGTTGGCCAACAGCGAGCGCATGCCGGACGCGTCCACCAGGTACGCAGCCCGGTAGACCTGATCCTTGTCCGTCACCACCTCCACGCCGTCCTGCTGCATCACGATGTCCTTGACGGGCGTGCTCTGCAACACCGTGGCGCCGTAGGAAATGGCGATGGACGTGAGCAGTGAGTCCGAATCCTGCCGGTAGATGTGGATCTCGTGGCCGTAGGGCTGCTTCGGGATCACCGCCTGCAAGCTCTGGCGCACGTCTTGCGGCTGGCCCGGCGTGTGGTACAGGAAGCTGAAGTGGCGTTTGACGCCGTGTTGGGTGCCGATGTAGTTGAAGTAGTTCTCCGAGCTGTAGTAGGCCAGCTCCGGCACGTCGTAGAACTCGGCCAGGGCGCGCATGATTTCTGAGGTCTCCAGGATCATGGACTCGCCGATGGCGAACTTGGGATGCGCGCCGGCCTCGAAGACGATCACGCGCAAGCCCTGCCGGGCCAGCACCGCGGCCAGGGTCGAGCCGCCGATGCCGCTGCCGATGATGGCAATGTCGTACCTGACCTTTTCTGTTTCCATATCATTCATTCGGTGTATGAGATCCTGCTGTGTCCTGCATCAGCTTCGCCGCCAACGCCGTCCAGCCGGTCTGGTGGCTGGCGCCGACGCCGGCGCCGCTGTCGCCGTGGAAGTACTCGTAGAACAGCACCAGGTCGCGCCAGTGCGGGTCGTCACGGTACTTCGCCGCGGCGCCGTGCGCCGGGCGCGCG
>JAHCIE010000357.1 GCA_026129385.1 Anaerolineae bacterium | reverse complement strand
TGTGCCCGGCAACTACATGCCCGACCTCGACCGCGCGGGCTGCATCCTGTTCTGGGGCTACAACCCGAATCTGGCGCGCATCGCGCATGCCGTTGCCACGACAGGCGCTCTCAAGCGTGGCGCGCGCCTGATTGTGGTCGACCCGCGCCGCACCGGGCCGGCGAACAAGGCCGACCTTTGGCTACGTGTGCGACCAGGCACCGACGCGGCGCTTGCGCTGGGCATCGCCGCCGTGATGATCGAGCGGGGTTGGTATGACGTGGACTTCATCCGCGACTGGACGAACGGCCCGCTGCTCGTCCGGACGGACAACGGGCGCTTGCTGATGGAAAGCGACCTCGCGACGGGCGGCCGCCAGCGCCGCTACGTCGCCTGGAACGCGGTTACGGCGCGCCCCGTCATGTATGATCCGGCGTCAGGTCTCTATGAGGGTAGCAATGGCGAGCTGGCCCTCTTCGGCAACTTTCCCATCCCGACGCTTGAGGGCCTGGTCGTGTGCCGACCGGTATTTGACCTGACGGCCGACAATTGCCGTCAGTATTCGCCCGACCGCGTGGCCGCGATTTGTGGCCTGGCTGCGTCTCACGTCGAGGGCGCGGCGAGGATGCTGTGGGACGCTCGCCCCGTCGCCTACTATGCGTGGAGCGGCGTCGAGATGCAGACGAACGCCACCCAGATTGCGCGGGCGATTGCCCAACTCTACACGCTGACTGGGAGCCTCGATGCGCCGGGCGGCAATGTGCTGTTTGCGGCCGCCCCCACGGCCAATGTCCAGGGGGCGGAGCTTCTGCCGGCCGAGCAGCGCGCCCGCAGCCTGGGCCTGCTAGAGCGGCCCCTCGGCCCGGCCCGCTGGCAGTTCGTCACAACGGACGATATGTATCGGGCGATCCTGGAAGAGAAGCCGTACCCGGTGCGTGGCCTGGTGGGGTTCGGCGCCAACCTCCTGATGGCCCATGCTGACAGCCGGCATGGGCGCCGGGCGTTGGCCGCCCTCGACTTCTATGTCCACGCCGATCTATTCATGAATCCTACCGCCGAGCTAGCTGACATCGTGTTGCCCGTTGCCAGCGCCTTCGAGCGCGAAGCGCTCAAGATTGGCTTCGAGATTAGCCCCGAGGCGCAAGCGCTGGTGCAACTGCGTCGGCGCGTGGTCGAGCCGCGCGGTGAGGCGCGCGGCGATGTGGAGATTGTTTTTGATCTCGCTGGCCGCCTCGGTCTCGGCGACTACTTCTGGGATGGCGACATCGAGGCGGCCTATCACTATCAGCTCCAACCCTCCGGTATTGCGCTCGATGCGCTGCGTGCCAACCCTGGTGGGGTTCGCGCCCCGGTTCAAACGCGCTACCGCAAGTTTGCCGAGCACACTGACGGGGTAGCGCGGGGCTTCGCCACGCCAACCGGGAAGATTGAGTTGTATTCAGAGACCTTGCTGGCCGGTAGCTATCCACCCCTGCCAGAATACGAAGAGCCGCGCATGGGGCCTATCTCACGGCCCGACCTGGTGGAAGCGTTCCCGTTGATTCTGACGTGCGCCAAGCATGCCCTGTTCTGTGAGACCCAGCATCGCGCGCTGCCAAGCCTGCGACGCCTGGCGCTCGACCCAGAGGTCGAGCTACACCCCGTCGCGGCTGCCGAACGCGGCATTGCGCCCGGGGACTGGGTACGCATTGAAACACCTGACGGGAGCGTGCGAGCGCGGGCGCGGCTCAATGACACGCTCCAGCCCAACGTGGTTTGCGGCCAGCACGGTTGGTGGCAGGCCTGCTCGGACATCGGTGCGCCCGGCTATGACCCATTCAGCGCCGATGGAGCCAACTTCAACCTGATCATCGGCAACGGCGCTGTGGACCCAGTGAGCGGTTCCGTCCCGCACCGCGCTTATCTCTGTCAGATTTCACGCGCCGATTGAGGATGCTCGGCGCGGGCGTCGTCGAGCTTGTCGTTGAGAACGTTGTAGTGGTCGGGGTACTGGCCGGTGTAGCGCAGGAAGCTGGGGATGGGGTAGCGGATGCCGCCCTTGTGTGTCCCCTCCAGACCCTCCACAATGTCGGCCATGGTAGCCACAGGCAGAGCGAAGGCCATCTCATGGTCCTCGGTCTGGGCAAAGACGCGGTCGCCGTAGCATGGTAACACGACCTGCGGCTGCTGCGTCTGCATGGTGGTGATGACCGCATCCGCGCAGTCGATGCGCCCTGAGAAGGACGCCGCCAGCCGCCCGCCCGTCTTCCACAGCGCCGCCGTCACCAGTCGCATGACCTGGCCCGGCGTCCCGTAGACCAGGATCACGTCGGGGTCGAAGTTCGTGCGCTGGATGGGCGCGACGACGATATGCTCGTAGCGGCGATAGGGGAACTTGTCCACTGCCGCCTCGGTCATCGCCCCGGCGGCGGGCGTCGCCGTATACATGCCGGCGCAGGCGTGGCCCTGCTCGTAGAAGTCCACCAGGGGCGCGAAGCCGAACACGGCCTTCGCCAGCGGGCACGACAGGTCCTCGACGCCGATGGCGATGGGCCAGCCGTAGCGGCGGGCGAGGGCAAAGCCCTGGCAGATGGCCGTCTGGAAGCCCATCTCCGTTGGGCGGCGCGTCTTGGGCGGCAGCGGCTCGCCAGGGACGAGCATCTTGATGGTGACGGGGAAGGTGGCGGGGCGGATGTGCTGGTCGAGTGCGGCGGCGAACTCGGCCACGGTCATCGGGGGAGGGGTTGTCTCGGTCATAGCGCCTCCTTGTGAGCAGGAGTATAGCCGCAGTGAGGGCAAGCCGCAAGTGAACCCACGGCGCTCATCGGAGCAGCGGTGAGCCTCGTGCTTTGACGCGGCGCTGGCAGGAGTCTATACTGGACTGCGACCTGAGGAGGCCAACATTAACGCCACCCTGCTACTAAGCGACATTCTGCCGACGGCTGTCGGCGTCGCGGCCAACGCCTTCGCGGTGATCGCCGTCATCATCGTGCTGCTCGCCAGGGAGGGGGGGCTGAACGGCATCATGTTCCTTGTCGGCTGGATTGGCGGGCTGGCGTTCGTCATCGCCGTGGTGCATTCCCTGGTCGGGCTTGCCAACACCATGACGGCCGACAACCCCTCGGTAGCGTTGGCGCAAGCGGCCCTGACGATTGTCCTGGGCATAGCCTTGCTGGGCATGGGGTTGTCCCAGTGGCGAAAGCGGCCGAAGGGAGCCGAGCCGGAGCCGCTGCCCAAGTGGCTCACCGCCACCGATGCAAAGGTCAGTGAGGGCAATGTCATTACCCCCAATCGGGCTACAGTCCTGGGCTTCACGCTGGCCGCCGTTAACCCAAAGGCCATTGCCCTGGTGCTGGCGGCATCGGTAGGGATGGCGAAGGCGGCCCCGACGTTCCTTGACACGGCCCTCGATTTCGTGGTCTTCATTGTGATTGCCAGTGTGGCTGTCGCCGTACCCGTGGTGTACCGCGTCAGGGGTGGCGACAACGCCGAGGCGACGCTGACCCACTGGAAGGAGTGGGTGATTCAGCATCGGGCGGAAGTGATGGCGGGAGCGCTGTTCCTGCTCGGTATCATCTTCCTTGCCAAAGGCCTGGCGATGCTGATAGCGTAGAGTATAATCAGGACATTCACGGCGCAGCCGCAGGGGCCGCCGTCGCCAAATCAATCACCCCACGATGAGGTAAGCACGATGCCTGTTCATCCCCTGGCCGGACAGCCTGCACCGGCAAGTATGCTGATTGACGTGAACCAACTCGAACGCGCCTACTACAGCCAGCAGCCTGACCTGGACAACCCCACCCAGCGCGTTGCCTTCGGCACGAGCGGCCATCGTGGGACGTCACCGGCGGGGAGCTTCAACGAGGCGCACATCCTCGCCATCACCCAGGCCATCTGTGAGTACCGCCATGCCCAGGGTATCGACGGCCCGCTGTACATGGGCAAGGACACGCATGCCCTGTCGGCCGCCGCCGAGCGCACCGCCCTCGAAGTGCTGGCCGCCAACGGCGTCGAAACGATGATTCAAGCCGACGACGGCTTTACGCCGACGCCTGTCATCTCGCGCGCCATCCTGGTCTACAATCGCGACCATGCGCGCGGCGGGGCCGACGGCATCGTTATCACGCCGTCCCACAACCCGCCCGCCGACG
>JAHCIE010000356.1 GCA_026129385.1 Anaerolineae bacterium | reverse complement strand
CGGTGGGTGTCGCCGTCGCGGTGGGCGTCGCGGTGGGTGTGCTGGTCGCGGTGGGTGTCGCCGTCGCGGTAGGCGTGCTGGTGGGCGTGCTCGTGTCGGCGGGCGTGGCGGTCGGCGTGGCCGTCAGGGTGTCGATAGGAGTGGGCGTGGCTGTTGGCGTGAACGTCTGGGTGGCGGTCACGGTCGGTGTCGGCGTGGTGGTGGGCGTGGGTGGTACGAAGCCGGCGAAATACAGCGCACGACCTTCCTGGACCTCAAGGCGATAATAGTTGCTGCCCACGTAGTCCGGCGGCGGCAGCGGGTTGCCCGACTCATTGACCTCGGTGGAGGCATACACTGCGCCCCAGGCCGGCAGCGAGGGCGGGGGGATGGCGCGAATGGCGAACTCGTTCCTGTTGAGGCCCACGCTTCTCGGCCAGCAGTAAGGCTCCGTCTCCTGACCGCTAAACTGGTACGTGGCCAGGGCCTGGATTAAATTGGTGGCGTCATAGACCTGAACGAACTGGCCGGCAATGGCGTGCTCGCCCGCGTCACACACATTGTTCTTGTTGACGTCGTTGCACGGCATCACACACAGGCCACGCCCGGCCGGCGAGAAGGTTGGCGTGGGGGCAGGCGTGCGGGTAGCGGTGGCGGGGCCGGTCGTTGGCGTGCTAGTAGCGGTGGCCGTCGGCGTGGCGCTGGGGGTAGGTGTGCCGGGGGTGGGGGACGGCGTCGGCGACAGGTTCAGAAGTTGCTCAAGGAAGGTCACATCGATGTTGGGGAACTGAGTGGTGTTGATGCGGCGGATGCGGCTGTAGCCGGGCGCAGGTTGCCAGACGCCGCTGGGCGGTGGCGGGGGGGTCATCACCATGTCGTATTGCGCGCCCGGTAACCCGCTGACGCAGTAGATGCCCGATGCGTTGGTCGTGCCACTGGCGATTGGCTCGCCTGCGCCCACAGGGTAAATGGCGATCAGCGCGCCTGGGATCGGAGTGTCCACGTTGAGGTCGATGTTGCCGTCGAGGTTGATATCCTGGAGTACCCGTGCGCACACGCCCGGTGGCAGCGGCGTCCGCGATGGGGTGGGCGATGGGGATGGGGTGGCTGTGGTGGTGGCCGTCGCTGTCGCTGTGGGGGATGGCGGCAGCGTTGAGGTGGGCGTCGGCGAGGGGGTGGTTGAGTTATAGCTGCCCGCTGCGAAAACGATGCTGGTGTGGCCGGGGGTTTGATAGGCCTGGCCGACATATTTCGACAGGTCGCCGAGAGGTGTGCTGGCGGTGAAGCCGTTCGGCGGCGTCTGGAGCAGACGATAGTCGCCGGGCAATAGGTTAGGGAAGCAGTGGGGCTGAGGCTGATCGGTTTGTAGCCACTGGATGTCGCTAATGCCTGGCCCATCCAGTACAAGGAGAGTACCAGGCAGGGGTGGCTCACCTGCCTCCTGCTTGCCGTTGCGGTTCAAGTCGTTGAAGGCAATGATGCAGGCCTCGCCGCGCGTGACGTTGAGGTTGACGGTTTCGGTGACGCCCGGCTGCCACACCACGACCGGCTCGCCCTGGTAGCCTTCGACTTTGAGGAAGAGGGTATCACCACCCTTGACACGACCGCCGGGGACTTCGAGGTGGTACGTCATGCGGTTGGGTGTTACGCTGAGGTCAACCTGCGTTGTCGTGGTGACCAGGACAACATCCGTGATCCATGCGGTCACGTAGCGGCCAGCCAGGGGGCCAGTGCCGAAGAAGCTGACGGTCCCGCTGTAAATAGCCGAGCCGCTCGTCGTGGTCACCTGCATGGTCGCATCGGTGTCCGAGGGCTGAGCCGCACGGGCCGGCGCGGCGTGTAGGCCGACCCAGGCGGCCGAGGCGAGCGCGAGGCCGACGGCAATGCTCATCGTAAGGCGAAATAGATTCTTCACGCGCTCTCACTCCTCACCAGGCGCGGCGCGGCGGGGCGTCGGGCCGCATTCTCTCTTTAGCACTAGTCAAAACGCAGCGACACGCATGTCGTTACGTCTTTGACGGACGCATTCACCTCGCCTACACTCATGCCAGCCGCGCCTGGCTGCTGGTGAATGGACATCGCGGTCGCCTCGCGAGGCGACTGACTCGACAAGGGAATAGGATGCTACTATGACCGACCCCGTGCTCACCTATGCGCGCGAACAGCAGGCAGCCTTCCTGGCCGACCTGGCTGAGATGGTCAATCTTGATTGCGGGACAGAGTATAAGCCCGGTGTCGATGCGGCGGGGGCCATGATGCGCCGCCACCTGCTCAGCCTCGGCGCTGAGGTCGTCGCCTTCCCTCTGGACGACTATGGCGACTGCCTGCTCGGCACGCTGCGCGGGTCAGGCGAGGCCAACATCTTCCTCATCGGCCACCTGGATACCGTCTATCCTGTCGGGACGGCCGAAGCGCGACCGATGCGCATTGAGGGCAATCGTGCCCTCGGCCCTGGCGTGGCCGACATGAAGGACGGGTTGCTGGCGGGTGTTTATGCCCTGCGCGCCCTCCAGGCGCTGGGGCTGGATACCTTTGGAACCGTCCACTTCTTCTGCAATTCGGAAGAGGAGGTCGGCTCGCCGATGTCGCGGCGTCTCTACCCGCGCATTGCTGCTGGCTGTGACGCGGCGCTCGTACTTGAGTCGGGACGTCCCAACGGCGACATCGTTACCGCCCGCAAGGGGAGCGCCTTCTACACGCTGAAGGTGATGGGTCGGGCTGCCCACGCCGGGGTCGAGCCGGAGAAGGGCGCCAGCGCGATTCTCGAACTGGCGTACCTGACCATCGGCCTGCACCAGTTAAACGGCATCCGCCCCGGCGTCACTATCAACGTGGGGGTCGTCCAGGGCGGCACGAAGGGCAACGTTGTGCCCGCCGAAGCCAGCGCGCAGGTTGATGTGCGCGCCCTCACCCGCGATGACCTGGCCCTGGTCCACGAGCGCATCCAGGCCCTGGTGGCGCGTCCCACCGTGCCGGGGGTAGCGGTGACGGTCACCGGCCAGCCTGATAACCCTCCCATGCCTCGCACGCCCGCCAATGCCGCGCTGGCCGCCCTGGCCCTGGCCGCCGCCGAAGCAGCCGGATTCGCGGTGGGCGAGAATCTGTCGGGTGGGGTATCCGACGCCAATTTCTGCGCCGGGCAGGGTGTCCCCACACTGGACGGCCTGGGGCCGGTCGGGGGCGACGACCACAGCCCCGACGAATATCTAGAACTGGATAGCATCGCCCCGCGCATCGCCATGCTGGCGCGGCTCATTCACCTCATCTCGGTTCGCTATGGCGAGCTGCGGAGTCTGCGGTCGAGCCTGTAGAGTAAGACGCTCACGCCCGCCTTGAGATACGGGGGTGGTGGGGACAGCCGAGGGGCCGTCGCCAGTCGCCATCAACGGTTGAAAGATGAAGGTTGAAAGTACCCGACTGGACTTTCAACCTTCAACCTGTAACTCTATGGTGTCGCCGTAGACTACCCGGGTCAGGATCGTTGACCCCACCGATCTCTGTTGTAGGTCCTGGGCCGTCCTTCGTGGGCGGTGGTCGGTACCTATGCCGTCAGCTTGAAGTCAATCTCCAGCCGAATATTGTCCTCGATGCTGAGGACGGTAGGGACGCGCGGCTGCGTGAGGTTGAAGTCGCCGAACTTGAAGGCCGTCGTGGCCTGGCCGGTGACCGTGTTACCGTCCACTTTCCCGGTGACGTCCCAGGTGATGGGCTTCGTCACGTCGCGGACCGTCAAATCGCCGACGACCTGGAACTGCACGTCGCCGGAGGTGGGCAGGGGCGTGGCCAGTCCCTTGACCTCCTTGACGGCGAAGGTCGCGTCGGGGAACTGGTCGGTGGTCAAGACGCTACGCTTGATGAAGCCGTCGCGCAGGCTCACATCCGTCGCCAGGCTCGCAATGTTGACGGTGAACTTCGACTGACTTGGGTCGACCTTGCCCGTGGCGGGATCGATGGCGATCGCGCCGCTGACGTTCTTTGTCCGGCCCACGGCATCGCTGGGCAGATTTCGATTAGCGAGCTGCTCGCGCACCAGGAAGCGCGCCTCGGTCCCGTCGGCGACAATCTTGTAGACCCGCGCGGCGCCGGCAGGCGCGGCAGCCTTGGCGGCGGCGGTGGGGGCGGCGGCGGCCGTGGTGGGGGCGGC
>JAHCIE010000355.1 GCA_026129385.1 Anaerolineae bacterium | reverse complement strand
CGATGCGCTGCTGCAACGCCTGACGGGCGCGGCCACGCCGCCGCCGCCGTCCCCGGTTCCCGCCCCGCCGCCCAACCCGCCAGTCCAACTCCAGCCCGCCACCCCGCCCCAGACGACGGCGGGCCAGCCGGGCGCGGCCGCGACCCCACCGCCCGTGATCCCCGGCCCGCCGCCGTCACCGGCTGCCGCATCGAGTCAGCAAGGCATCGACAACGACGAAGCCTATCGGCTCGCCCGCCTGGCGATGGACAAGGGCGACTGGGAGCAGGCGCGAGGTCTCGCCTCCCAAATTGACTCGAGCTACTCGCGCTATCAGGCAGTCGAGGACATGCTCAGGGCGATTCAGGAGGGTGAAGTCTATGACCGGGTCCCGACGCTGAAGTCCCTACCGGGTAAGCTGGGATCGGCCAGGAACCGCCGTAACTGGCCCGAGCTCGACCAACTCTGGGCGCAGGTAGAAACCGAGATCGATGCCTGGCGCACAGCGAATCCAGGTCAGCGCATTGACATCCCCGACAGCCTGAAGGCGATTCACGATCTGTCGCTGCATCAGCGGGACGCCGAGGCCATGCTGAGTCAGGCTATCCCGCTGCGGGAGAGCGCGCAGTTCGCCAAAGCCGCTACCATCCTCGAAGAGGCGAAGGGCCTGGATTCGACCAATGGCGTCATTCTGGACGAGATCGACAAGTGCAAGACGGGCGTGGCCAATCGCAAGTTCGTCTTTAACATCAAACGCGGCTCGACACCAACGGTGGACGAGCTGGTGGCGGCGCGGGAGAAGGGCGAAGAGCTACTCGATATCGCCCCCCACAGCGCGGATGTGGCCGACCTCGACACCTGGGTGGTCGATACCATCCGCGACCGGGTGCGGCAACTCAAGCAACGGGTTAGCGACCGCGTGGCCGCCGTCGGCCGCGACAAGATGCTGGACGACAAAGTGCGCGACATCACGCAGGCCGAGCAGGCGGTCCAGGGCATCGAACGCCTGGCCCCGAAGGACGCCGACCTGCCCGACATGCAGCGCGAGGTCGAGGAGTTGAAGGATCGCCTGGACACCGCTCGGCGCAGTCGCGACGATGTGGACCAGAAGCTCGGTCCCTACTTCCAGGGCCAGGCGATGCTGACGCCGACCCTCGCCAGTGGCTTCCTGCGCGACTTGCAGGTGGTGGAGGCGGAGGCGCCTGAGGATGCGAAACTTGGCACGCTGTCCACGCGCTTTGCCGATGGGATGGTGCGCGCCGTGCAGCAGAGTGTGAAGTTCCCGGCCCAGGTGACCGTGAGCACGCTACAGCAGGCAGCGGAGATGACGGACCTGATCGAGCAAGCGCCCGCCCGCCCCCGAACAGGCAGCATCGATGGTCTGCGCCAGGAGATCGTGCGCCAGGGCCTGGCCGCCGTGACCGAACGCCTCAAGTTTGGAGCGAACGACCCGGCGCGGGACATTCAGGCTCAACTGGAGGAAGCGGCTGAGCTGGCCGAGGCCATCCCACCCCTCTACGGGGCGAGCCAGTTTCCCGCTGTCCAGGCGCTGCCGACCCAGCTTCAGACGGCCGCCGCGCGGGCCGTCCGGGCGCGGCTCCAATTCATGGCCGCGCCCGCCGCGGGCGGCCCACCTGCCCCCATCCCGACCGACGAGGCGAAGGGCCGCCTGGCCGAGGCGACGCTACTGGCCGACACGGCCATCGACCTGCCGCGCGATGGCGGCCCCGACCAGCCGGAACGGCTGCGCGGCGTCATTCTGCAGGCGGGCGTCGACGCCGTCGTACAGCGATTGGAGATCGGACCACTCAACGATGCCGTCCTGGCCGAGGCGGAAGACCTGGCGGCGGCGGTCCGCCAGTTGCCCGGTGCGGCCGGCGCGGCCGAGGTTGCCGCAATGGACGACGGCCTCCAGTCGGCCCGCCGCAAGCTGGGTTATCAGGTGGCCGGCAAAACGGTGTGGGGCCGGCGTGTCCCCATTCTGACGACCCTGGGCATCCTGACCGCCTGCGCGGTCATGTGGCTCGTCCTGAACCCACCGTCCCTGATTCGGGCCGCCCAGGAGCAGATTGCCCTGGCGCTGACGCCGAGCGTGACCCCCACCCTGACCCTGGCCCCGACACTGACGCGCACGCCCGCACCCAGCATCACGCCCACGCCCACCCCCGGCGTCTTGCTGCGCACCAACCCACAGATCACGCTGCCCGGCTCGGACTGTGACTACCTCGACGGGCGCAACGTCTGCAACGAGCCGCGTAACGGCCCAGCCTTCAAGAATTACTATCGCGCCAATCGGGACATCCTCGGCTCGCCCATCAGCGACATCCTGAATGAGAACGGGCGGGACGTACAATACTTCCAGTATGGCCGCCTGGAGCACCACCCCAGCAACGCGGGTACTCCCTACGAATACCAGATGGGCCTGCTGGCGCAAGAGTTGGCGAAGGCGCTGGCCGACAGGGGACAGCGGAGCCTGGCCGAGGCAATGGCGCCCGTTGCCGCCGACGCGGGGCGCGGCCAATGGTTCCCCGAAACCAATCATGACGTGAGCAGCGCCAACGGTTTCCTGCGCTATTTTGTCGATCACGGCGGCCTGGATGCGTTCGGCTATCCGATCAGCGAGGAGTTCCAGGACGGCGACACGCTGCGGCAATACTTCCAGCGCCACATCCTGGTCAAGAAGGCGGGCCAGGATATCGAGCGCGCCTGGGTTGGTTTCGACTACCTGGCGATCGTCCGCAGCGCACGTGTGTGTCATCCCCTACACAATGTGGATTGCCCCCCATGACCATCACATGCCGGCAGTGCCAGACCATCAATCCGCCAACGGCCCACTACTGTAGCGCCTGCCGCTTGCCCCTGGGAACCGCCACGGGTGCGCCAGGCACGCCGCCCCTGGCGTCCGGCGCCATCCTGGATAACCGCTATCGGATCGTTCAGGAATTGGGAGGCGGCGCGATGGGGCGCGTCTACCTGGCCGAGGACCGGCGCTTCAACGGCCTACGATGCGCGGTGAAGGAGATGATCGACCCGAGCGCCGACCCCGCCAAGCATCAGGAGGCTGTGCGCCGCTTCGAGGATGAGGCAACCATGCTGCGCACGCTGTCGCATCCGCATATCCCGCGCGTCAGCGACCACTTCACCGAAGGCGCGCGCTCATACCTGGTCATGGATTATGTCGAGGGAGAGACCCTGGACGCCGCGCTCAAGCGTCAGAATGGCCCACTCCCCGAGGCGCAGGTGCTCCGTTGGGCCGACCAACTGCTAGGCGTGCTGGCCTACTTGCACGGCCACCAACCGGCCATCGTCTTCCGCGACCTTAAGCCACCCAATATCATGCGCCGACCCGACGACAGCGTGGTTGTCATTGACTTCGGGATCGCGCAGCACTTCAACCCGCAGCGCCAGGGGACGGTCATCGGCACGCCCGGCTATGCCGCCCCAGAGCAATATCTCGGCCGGGCCGAGCCGCGCAGCGACCTGTACGGCCTGGGGGCGACGCTCCACCATCTGCTGACGGGGTCCGACCCGCAAAGCCGCACCTACTTCGACTTCCCACCCGTGCGGCGGCTGAATCCGCTCGTCTCGGAGGCAACGGAGCGCACGCTGGTAAGGGCGTTGGAGCGCGACCTATCGCAGCGCTTTGCCACCGCCGACGAGATGCGCCAGGCATTGGGCATAACCCTCGCCCCGGTCGCCGCCCAGCCACCCCGCGTCACGCAGGCGTTGGGGCCAGCGCAGACACTGCCCCTCGCGTCGCCCACCGCCAGGCGGCTGATAGGTCACCAGGGCGCTGTGACGGGTGCGGTCTTCTCCCACCAGGGGAACAGCCTGGTAACGGTCGGCGCGGATGGATTTATGGTGGTGTGGGAAGTCATCAACGGCTCAGCGCGCCTGTCGGTATCCCTGTCACAGGCCGCGCGGGCCTGCGGACTGACGCCCGACGACGCGACGGCCCTGGTAGCGGGCGACAACGGCGCGGTGGAGTTCATTGCCTGCGCCGACGGCACGCCGCGTACTGGGCTGACTCTGGAGTATATCCGACTGCGCAGCCTGGCGCTGGCGAGTGACGGTCGCCTCGTGGCGGCGGCGGGCCGCTACGCGCCGATGGGCATCGCCCCGTCGGGGGAAATCTGGCTATGGGACACGCAG
>JAHCIE010000354.1 GCA_026129385.1 Anaerolineae bacterium | reverse complement strand
TCGATTGGCACGCCGCCTGCCACTAACGTTTCGGGTTCGGTGTAGAGCCTTTGACTCTCGAAGAAGACAACGGGATCTGTGCCGCGCAAAGCCAAATTTAACATGCCTTTGGCGTCGTAGGCGGTCGCCGGGAAAAAGACTTGCAGCCCCGGTACATGCGCCACCATCGAAGTCCAATCTTGCGAGTGTTGCGCGCCATATTTGGCGCCCACCGAGATACGTAGCACCAGGGGCAATGCCAGCAGCCCGGCCGACATGGCCTGCCACTTCGCCATCTGGTTGAAGATCTCGTCGCCTGCGCGCCCCATGAAGTCGGCGTACATCAGCTCGGCCACGACGCGGCCGCCACTCAGGGCGTAGCCCACCGCTGTACCGACGATGGCTCCCTCGGAGATGGGAGAATTGAACAGGCGGTGGTAGGGCAGGCACTCCGTCAGCCCGCGATAGACGCCGAACGCGCCACCCCAGTCACGGTTCTCCTCGCCATAGGCCACCATCGTCGGATCTTCGTAGAAGCGGTGCATCATCGCCTCGAATAGGGCCTCGGCGTAAGTCAACGTCTTGAGCTTGGGGTGAGGCTGGCCGCTGGCGTCAAAGGCAAATCGGAATTTGCCCTCGGTGATGGCCAGGCGGCTATCAGCCTTCGCCAGTCGCACCTCCGGCGTCCCCTCAGCCATGCGATCCCTGGTCCGGTTGGAGAACATCACAGCCGCAAGGTCCGCCTCGCTCAGGCGCGGGGAGCGCTCCAGGTCGGCGGCAGCGCGCAAGGTCTGGCTGATGCGCGCCACGGCATCGGCGCGGATGGCATCGAGGGCCGCCACGTCGGCGTGGCCGTTGTCCAGTAGGTATTGGCGGTATGTCACCAGAGAGTCGATTCCCTGCCACAGGTCCATCTCGGCCTTGTCGCGGTAGCTGGAAGCGTCCGATGGCGAGTGTCCGGAGAAGCGGTAGGTCACCACATCCAGCAGCGCCGGCCCATGCCCGCCTTCGAGGACCGGTCGCTTGCGGGCGATGGCGTCGGCCACGGCCAGCGGGTTGAGGCCGTCGATGCGCTCGGCGTGCATACCCTCCGGGTTGACACCCAGCCCGACGCGGGCCAGGACGTCGAAACCCATCGTCTCGCCCTTGGGCTGGCCGCCCATGCCGTAGAAGTTGTTCATGAAGTTGAACAGAATGGGCGGCGCGCCCCCAGCCTCTACGTCCCACAGGGTACGGTACTGGTCCATGGCGGCGAACATCATGGCTTCCCAGACCGGCCCGCAGCCCATGCTGGCGTCGCCGATGTTGGCGATGACGATGCCCGGCTTGCGGTTGACGCGCTTGAACAGGGCTGAGCCGGTGGCGATGTCGGCCGAGCCGCCGACGATAGCATTGTTGGGCATGACGCCGAAGGGCGGGAAGAAGGCGTGCATCGAGCCACCCAGGCCCCGGTTGAAACCGCTGGCGCGGCCGAAGATCTCGGCCAGCGTGCCGTATAGCACGTAATCGAGGGTCAGGCTCTTGACGCTATCGTGGGCGAGGGTCTCCACCACCCGTAGCGGTACGCCGCCCAGGTAGCTCTCCATGATGGCGGTGAGTTCGGCGTCGCTCAGCCTGGCGATGGCGGAGAAGCTCTTGGCGAGAATCTCGCCGTGGCTGCGATGCGAACCGAAGATGAAGTCGTCGGGGGTGAGGTGGAAGGCCTGGCCGACGGCGGCGGCTTCCTGGCCGATGGACAGGTGAGCCGGGCCTTTGTGGCTATACTCGATGCCCTCGTAGACGCCCTCTTTCTTGATACGGTCAAGCATGGTCTCGAACTCGCGAATGAGAATCATATCGCGGTAGATACGGATGAGGGCGTCTTTGCCGTAGGTCTTCGCCTCGGCCTGAGGGTCGGGCGTGTATTGGTTGATGGGAATGTTGGGGGCGACGATAACGCCAGCTCGACGAACTTCCACGGGATCAATGAGTAGAGTCTTGGGCATAATTCCTCTGTGGCAATGATCGGCGGACCAAACGGGGTTGCGGGCGGCCATGCGACCGCCCGCGCATCACGTCGCCAACAGCAAGTCCAGGCTGGCAATGGCCTGGGTCACGGCGTGGAGGAAGCGCGCACCCGGCGCGCCGTCTACCACCTGGTGGTTGATGGTCAGGGACAGGCCCAGGTGCGGGATGAACTGCGCCTCGCCGTCAACGTCGACGGGCTTCAATTGAATGGA
The DNA here is from genome assembly GCA_026129385.1 of Anaerolineae bacterium. Lineage (GTDB taxonomy): Bacteria > Chloroflexota > Anaerolineae > Epilineales > JAHCIE01 > JAHCIE01. The sequence continues at coordinate 1,934 of JAHCIE010000354.1, read as the reverse complement.
CCCCACGCCGAGGATGGCGACCTGGGGCGGGTTCAGCACGGGCGTGAAACTCTCGATGCCGAGGCTGCCCAGGTTGGTGACGGTGAACGTGCCGCCACTGAGGTCGTCGGGGGCGGCCTTGCCATCTTGCGCTGCCTGGGCCAGCCGCCGCGCCGTTTGGGACAGGGCGCGCAGGCTGAGGCTGTCGGCACGGCGGATGACGGGCACGAGCAGGCCGCGCGGCGTATCCACGGCGAAGCCGAGGTGAACCGGCGTGTAGCGGCGCAGGCCCCTGTCCAGGAACAGGGCGTTGAGGTCGGGGAAGCGGGTCAGAGTGCGGCTGACGGCGAACAGCACCAGATCGTTGACCGTCACCTCGCGCAGGCCGAGGGCTTCGGGGCTGGCCTTGAGCCGCTGGCGGAGGGCCTGCATCTGGCGGGCGTCGGCCGAAGCGTTGAGGGTTAGCTGGGCTGTGGTTTGCAGGGAGGCCAGCATCCGCTCGGCGATGAGGCGGCGCACGTTGCTCAGCGGGACGTCCTCGTACTCGGCGGTGACGGCCGGTGACGGTGCGGGGGCGCTCGGTGCAGAGGCCGCCGGCGCTGGTGGCACAAGGTCACGGGTTGTGACGCGGCCTGTGGCCTCGGCCGGCGGAGCGAAGCCGCCCTTCTCGACCAGGGCGCGAGCCAGGGGCGTCAGGCGCGGACGGGCAGCGAGGGCAGCATGAACGTCGCGCTCGATGACGCGCCCGCCGGGGCCGCTGCCCGCCAGGCCCGCCAGGTCCAGCCCCTTCTGCTCGGCCAGCCGCCGCGCGCGGGGGGAGACGGGGGCGCTGACGCTTTGACCAATGACGAAGGACGAGGGACCAAGAGTGCTTTGTCGTTGAAGGTCCTCTTCTTGGTCGTTGGCCCGTCGTCCTTGGTCGCCCGCCAGACCCTCACGCCGGCCCTCGCCCCCCTCTGGCTCCTCCCGTGGCCGGGGGGAAGGGGGGCCAGAGGCGGAATCGCGGCGGTCGGTGGTCGGTGGTCGGTGGTCGGCGCGTAGCGCGCTCGCATCCTCCCCCGGCTGGCCGATGGCGGCGATGGTGGTCAAGACGGGCACGTCGTCGCCTGGGGCGTAGAAGGTGTCGAGAAGGACACCCGTGGCCGGGCTGGCGACCTCCAGGCTGCTTTTGTCGGTCTCGATTTCCACCAGCGCCTCGCCCTCGGCGACGGTCTCGCCGGGCCGCTTGAGCCAGCGGGCGATGATGGAGCTTTCGACGGTGTTGCCCAACTTGGGCAGAATGACTGCGGTTGGCATAGGGTTTCTCTCAGCGCATCTCCTGGCCGCCGGTGACGTTGATGGCCTGGCCAGTCATGTAGCTCGCCTGGTCGGACGCCAGGAAGACGACCACGTTGCATACGTCGTCGTAGGTACAGCCGCGCTTCATGGGAACCTGGTCGATGTACCGCTGGCGGACCTCGGCCTCGGTGATGCCCCACTTCTTGGCGTACTGCTTGTAGAGCGAGTTGACCCACAAGGGCGAGTCGAGCAGGTTGCCGGGGCAAACGGCGTTGACGCGAATACCGTGCGGGGCCAGTTCGCGGGCGCTTTGCCGTGTCAGGCCGATCAGCCCGGCCTTGCTGGCGGTGTAGCTCACGCCGTCCGGTGGCGTCAGGCCTACGCCAGCCGTCGCGCCGATATGGACGATCACGCCGCCGCCTTCTTCGGCCATCACGCGGCCCATCAACTGCGTGCAGAAGAACGCGCCGGTGAGATTGACATCCAGCACGCGCCGCCAGTCCCACTCATCCAGCCGGTCAAGCGGGCCAGACCGCTGCACGCTGGCAGCATGCACAAGGATATCTACCCGGCCGAAGGCGTCGCGGGCCGCCTCGATCAGCGAAGCGCACTGGAAGCGGTTGGCCACATCGGCCTGCCAGGCGAGGGCCCGCCCGCCCTGTTCGGTAATCTGCGCC
>JAHCIE010000353.1 GCA_026129385.1 Anaerolineae bacterium | reverse complement strand
TGCCGACGAGTTCAATGTCACCGATGCAATCGACCCACCTATGCCGGATGTGGCGCCCACATCGAGCAGGTGCTCGCCGACGTGGCGCCTGCCGACCGCTGCCAGTGCCGAGCGAATGGCGAGTCGCCCCAAACCGGCCTGCTCGGGCGGCTGTTCGGCCGCTGAACGGCCAACGGCCCGCGGCGGGCTACCCGCCGGTCGCCGTGCTCCGCAATCCCGACCGATCAGGTAGGGTATTGCCGCCGGCGAACGATCCGACCGGCGGGAAGGTGCACCCACTCATGAACATCGCCGACGACATCACCGCCCTGGTCGGAAACACGCCACTGGTTCGACTCCGCAACGTCACCGATGGCGCCGCCGCGACGATCGCCGCCAAGCTCGAGTACTTCAACCCCGCCCACAGCGTGAAGGACCGCATCGGCGTGGCCATGCTCGACGCCGCCGAAGCGGCCGGGCTGATCGGTCCCGACACGATCGTGGTCGAGCCGACCAGCGGCAACACCGGCATCGCGCTGGCGATGGTGTGCGCCGCCCGCGGCTACCGCTGCGTGTTCACGATGCCCGAAACCATGAGCAAGGAGCGCCGGGCGCTGCTGCGCGCCTACGGCGCCGAACTCGTGCTGACGCCCGGCCCCGACGGCATGGGTGGCGCGATCGCCAAGGCGCTCGAACTGGCCGCGGGCGATCCGCGGTACTTCATCCCGCAGCAGTTCGAGAACCCGGCCAACCCGGCGATCCACGTTGCGACCACCGCCGAGGAGATCTGGCGCGACACCGACGGCAAGGTCGACATCTTCGTGAGCGGCGTCGGCACCGGCGGCACGATCACCGGCGTCGGCACCGTGCTCAAGGAGCGCAAGCCCGAGGTGCAGATCATCGCCGTGGAGCCGGCCGCGTCGCCCGTGCTTTCGGGCGGGGCGAAGGGCCCACACCCGATCCAAGGAATCGGCGCCGGGTTCGTGCCCGCCATCCTCGACACCGACGTGATCGACGAGGTCGTGACCGTCGCGAACGACGACGCGTTCGCGACCGCACGCCGCATGGCGACCGAGGAGGGGCTGCTCGTCGGCATCTCGTCGGGCGCAGCGACGTGGGCAGCGGTTCAGGTCGCGTCTCGCCCCGAGAACTCTGGCAAGCTCGTGGTGGTCATCATCCCGTCGTTCGGCGAGCGTTACCTGAGCACTGCCCTCTTCGCCGACCTGGCACAGTAGATAGAGCGAAACGCTGGACCCTAAGGGTCTGGTGGAAGCGACCGAGACCGAGGTGACACGATGTTTGACACACTCCGCAAGGATATCCAGTCCGTCTTCGATCGCGACCCGGCGGCGCGCACTTCGGCCGAGATTCTCTTCTTCTACCCCGGCCTACACGCCCTGTGGGGCTACCGCCTCGCCAACGGCCTGTGGCGACGCGGCTGGCGCTTCACGGCGCGTGGCGTCTCGCAGCTCACCCGTGCCCTGACTGGCATCGAGATTCACCCCGGCGCGACCATCAGCGACGGCTTCTTCATCGACCACGGCATGGGCGTCGTCATTGGCGAGACGGCCGAGGTCGGCCCCAATGTCACCCTCTATCACGGCGTGACGCTGGGCGGCACGAGCCTCAACAAGGGCAAGCGCCACCCCACGCTGGAGGAGGGGGTCGTCGTCGGGGCGGGGGCCAAGATTCTCGGCGCGATCACCGTCGGCGCCAACAGCCGCATCGGCGCAAACGCCGTCGTCGTCAAGCCCGTGCCACCCAACTCCGTCGTCGTTGGCGTGCCCGGCCAGGTCGTCATGCGCAGCAAGCCGCGCCCCCTGATCCCCGACCTGGACCACAGCCTGTTGCCCGACACCGTCAGCGCCGCCCTCGTCTCCATCATGGAGCGTCTCGACGACCTGGAAGAGCGTGCCAACCATCATGTCGTCCAGCACCCGCACCATCAGCATGAGGTCCATGCGCCGCAAAACGGCGTGTGGCGCGGCGAGGATTTCATGATCTAGCGACGAAGGACGAAAGACCAATGACCAATTGTACTACCCGGACTGGTCCTTGGTCCTTCGTCCTCGGTCCGCCCCAATAAGGACTCACTATGGCAGCCAACCCCACCTCTCTTGACCGTAACGCCCTCCGCTTCAACCAGGCGGTTATCATCGCCTGTCTGGCGCTCGGCTTCGTCCTGAACCAGCCCTGGCTGGTGGCCTTCGTTGCCGTCGTCATGGCCATCGGCACAGCCTGGCCTGGCGCAGGGCTGTTCAAGAACGTCTATCTGTCGGTCCTGCGGCCCCGTGGTTGGGTCAAGCCCAACGTGGTGGAAGATACCGCCGATGCGCACCTCTTCGCCCAGGGTGTGGGCGCGCTGTTCCTCATCGCCAGCAGCGTTGCTCTCTTCGCCGGCGTAACAGCCCTCGGTTGGGCGTTGGCGTGGATCGTCATTATCCTGGCCGCTGTCAATCTGTTCTTCGGCTTCTGCGTCGGCTGCTTCATGTACTACCAGCTTGCCCGTCGTGGCGTACGCATCGCCCTACCCACCTGGTCGTGAGCGCATGGATACGGTAGCCCTCGTCGAACGCCTCATCATCGCGGGCATTGTGTTCGCCCTGTTGGCCCTCGTCCCCTTCGCTACGCGCAGCCTGGGCAGGCTGACACGCGCCCGCGCCCAGGCTGCCGCCGATGGCGCCGCCTTGCCCCTCGATCCGGCGCGGCCCACGATTCTCTACTTCTGGACGGCCAACTGCCACCAGTGCCGCACAGCGCAGGCTCCAACCTTGCAGCGCCTGGCGCAGCAGGCGCCCATCCACGTCGTACCCGTCGACGCCGCCGCCGAGCGCGGCCTGGCCGACCGCTTCGGCGTCCTGACCGTACCGACCACCGTCGTCCTCACCCCCGACGGGAAGGTGCGCGCCGTTAATCACGGTTTCGCGTCCCTGGCTACCTTGCGCTCCCAGGCCGCCTGATATACACTGACAGCCATCCCATCCGCGGCCATGTCGCCGCCTCAGGAGGCTGCTCGTGCGCGCCTGGCTGTCCACGTCCCTGCGCCGGTTCTACCCGCGCTCCATTGCCGAACCCAATGTCCCGCTAACCCTTGATGCCGCCCGTGGTGAGCGTCTGTCCTTCCAGGCGAGCCTGCGTATCGAGGCCGGTGATGCTCGTATCCACGCCGATGTCGACGCCCCTGACGCCCTCGCCGTGCGCGTGCGCCGCGTCGGCTACGTGCCCCTGACCCACCTGGCGACGCACACCGAGCCGGACGAAATCGAGGGCTTTGAGCACCTACCGGGCCTGGTCCCCGACCCCCTCTTCCCCGACGCCGAGGCCCATGCCGGGCCCTTCGAGACCACCACCTTCTGGGTCAGCATCGTCGTCGCGCCCGACACGCCGCCCGGCGATTACGCCCTTACCGTGCGGCTGGCCGTCCACGACGGGCCGACCTTCACCTTGCCTGCCACCCTGCGCGTCAGCCCCGTACGCCTGGCCGCGCGCCGTGATTTCCCCGTCACCCACTGGCTCTACGCCGACGCTCTCATGGACTGGTATGGCACGCGACTGACCGACGACCGTTTCTGGCGCATCCTCGACCCCTACCTGGACAACCTCGTCGCGCACGGCTCGGACACGCTGTACGTGCCGACCCTGACGCCCTCCCTGGATGGCATCAAGCGCCCTACCCAGCTCCTCGGCATCCGCCGCGACGGCGACGGCTACGCCTTCGACTGGTCGCTGGTGCGTCGCTGGCTCAAGGCCGCCCAGGCGGCGGGCCTGCACCGTCTCGAGTGGGCGCACCTGTTCACCCAGTGGGGCGCGCGCCATGCCGTGCGCGTCTACCTGGGCCACGGCGAGACCGGCGACCTGCTGTGGTCGCCGGAGACACCCGCCACATCAGACACCTACCGCGCCTTCCTGACCCAGTATTTGGGCGAGCTTCACACCCTCCTGGGTGACGAAGACCTGCTCGACCACAGCTTCTTCCACCTGTCCGACGAGCCGCACGGCCCGGCCCACCTGGCGAGCTACCGCGCCGCCCGCGACCTGCTGCGCGAGGTCGCGCCCTGGATGCGGGTGATGGACGCGCTGAGCGAGCTTGACTTCGCCCACACGGGACTGACGGACACCCCCATCCCCCTCATCACCACCGCCCCGCAGTTCATC
>JAHCIE010000352.1 GCA_026129385.1 Anaerolineae bacterium | reverse complement strand
GCCCGCCGACGGCTTCGTGGGGCCGGATACGGAGCGCGCGCTGATAGAAGCGCGGCGTGGCGGGCAGCCAGCGCAGCCTGCCAGCGGGGGACCGGGCAGTGGCGGGTCGCCCGGCGCTTCGCCGCCCACTAATGGCGCAGCCGCGAAGGATGCGCCTACCAACGGCCCCCCCTCGGCCAGCGAGCCGCCACCTGCCGGGGGCGCGGTGGGGGCACCGGCGGACAGCCAGCCGCCCGAAGGCGAGTTTGGCTGGGCGGGCCAGGCGGCTAACCGCGCCTGGGATTGGCTGACCGGCCAGGGTCGCATTGTGGATCGAACCGCCCTGACACCCAAGTCCAAGCGGGTAGGGAAGCGCGACCCAAAAACGGTTTATGCCCTGGTGCTGCACCAGATGGCCTTCAGCCGTGGCAGTAATCCGAAACGCTACGACACGGTCACAGCTCACTACGCCATTCTGCCCGATGGCACGATCCTTCAACTGCATCCGGTGGATGCCTACCTGAATGCTTCCAATGGCTTCAACGCCCGGAGCGTCGCTGTGGAGTTCGCGGGGAATTTCCCCAGTACCCGCGGCCGGTGCTGGCGGCCGGAGACCTATGGGTGCCACAAGGTAACGCCCGCGCAGATCGAAGCGGGCCGCTACCTCATCCAGCACCTGGTCCGCCAGATCGGCCTGACGCACGTCCTGGCGCACCGGCAGTCGAGCGGCTCACGCGAGAATGATCCTGGCCCCGACCTCTGGTACCACGTGGGACAGTGGGCCATTGACAACCTGGGCCTCAAAGATGGCGGAGCCGGGTTCAAGGTGGGCAGCGGGCATCCGATCCCAGCGGAGTGGCGGACGTGGGGCCGCCGGTCGACGGTCGCTGCCGTGCCGACTGCGGGCGAGTGGGAACAGGAGACAGGCGGGACCACACCGGGACTGGCAACCAGAGTAGCAGCGCGGGCAGCGGCCGGCGCGGCCGCCGGGGCGTCGCCCCTGGCGGCCCTCGCCCCCTACGTTGCGCCGAACACGCAGCCGACCGTTCGCCATGCCCTCGCCATCGTGCAGGCCATCAGCCGTTTCCACGGCATCCCCTGGCGCGTGGCGTATACTCTCCTGGAGCACGAGGGCGGCGTCCGCCTGTTCACCCATCACGACGGCGTGATGCAGACGACGCGCAGCGCGCGCGGCTCCAACATCCCACGTATCCCGCGCCCGCTCAAGCTGGCCCTGCTCGGCCTGCGTCCGGCCGATACGACTCCCGACGCCGACCTGACCCAGCGTCTGCTGCGAGAGTTTCCGAGGCGACTGGCCGTGCAAATCGCGGCCGGTATCCAGGAACTGAAGACCAACCTGGACCGCTTCAACGGCTACGTAGCGCTGGCCTACCAGGCCTATAACGCTGGCCCCGGCTGGGCCTCCTACACCGTCACCCAGGGCAAGCACAAGAGCCGACCGGCTGGCATCGACCCGGCGCTGTGGGAGTCCTCGTGTCGCTTCGGGGCCGCCCTCCTTCACCAGTTGCCCCACGAGGTAGAGATTGGCGTCGGCATGTGGCAGTGCGACGCTAACATCCCCACCTGGTCGAGCCACATCCCTGTGCGTGACCGCCGCAGCCGCCTGGCCCTCGTCGCCTACAAGTACCTGCGGAGTATCACCGAGCGCATCCACTCGCAGAAACCGACCACGCCCTGCACCTGGGCCGTTCACGGCGCGCAGCACCGCCAGGCGGGCACAGGCCCCATCGACTCGCGCCCCACACGCGACGGCGCGCTGGACAAGCTCTACGATGCGCGCAAGCTGGGCCGCTACTACGCCGCCGCCTCGAGCGACCTGCCCGCCATCGCCGCCGACAACCTGCCCCTCAAGGTACTGAACGGCCGTCTGGTCAAGATGCCCCACGCTTCGGGCAACGTTCGGCCCATTCCTGTGTAGTCAAGTCCGAGGAGGTGTGTGATGTCGCAGTTGCCGTTGGGAGCATACGAGTACGCCGCGGGCGCGCTGAACGGCGCGGTAGCCAGGGAGGTCGGAGGGGCTACCCCCAGCCGCGCGGGAACCGCTGGCCGGTCGGGGGAGGCGCTGCTCGTGCAGAACGCCATCCGCCAGGGCCAGCGCGATCCGAGCAAGCTCGCCAACCTGGTGTTCTATCAGCGACACCCCGACCTGGCGGGGCGCAAGATCCGCGCCAACGAGACCCGGCTCATTGGCGAGTGGAAGGCCATCCGCCGCAGCCTCGTGTTGCCCCAACTCGGCCCCTCAGGCCGGCGGCCACAGGCCGGCGGTCAGGCCAGCGACGACGATGTCCGCTTCACTCTACGCATGGCGCAGCGACCCGCGCCGGGCCTCGGCATCACCCTGGAACAGCTGCTGATCCGGCATCAGGCGGAGGCGGGCGGCATCCCCATCGAGGTCCTGCTGGCCTTCATCCGCTTCGAGGCGGGTGGCCGCCTCTTCAACGATGCGACGGCGGGCAAGCTGAACCCCAAGACGGGGAGGTATAGCCCCAAGTTCTTTGAACTGGGCGTCTTTCAGACGCCCGCCGGCGCTCACGGCTGCGCCCCCGTGAATGGCAAGAAGGTCTGCCAGCACACGCCGCCGGGGCCAGGGGTGGAGCGCAGCACCTTCGGCCGGGGCTGGCATGCGATCAGCGGCGCGTATCCAACAGCGGCCACCTGGACGGACCCCACCATGCAGGTGCGCGTCGGCCTGTGGGACCTGCGTACCACGGGCGAGCGCGTCGCCAACGACTTCCGCGACCTGTTCCCGTCGCGCCAGTCGGAGTGGTATGTGCGGATGGCGGTCCTCCACGCCTTCGCCGTCGGCGCTGGCTGGACCCGCGCGTTCCTGCGCAAGTATCGGGCTGAGCTGCTGAAGCTACCGGAGGACCGACGTTGGGACTTCTTGCGGGGCAAGACCGCCTACCTCAAGGGCTATGGCACGGCCGAATTTCAGACCAAGAACGTCGACGAGAAGATGAATCTCGCGGCCAAGCTCCGCGCGGCCCGCAGCGGGGGACCGACGGTGTCCCACGAGGTGACGCCGGGCGGGGCTACGACGCCCGCGCCCGCCCCGCCGCTGGCCGCGCCGCAGCTCCGCGCCGCCATCGTGCGCGTGGCGAACCAGGAACTGGCGCGCTGGAACAACGGCGCGCTCAAGGAGCGCGACCCGCACGCACTGCCGATCCTGCACGACTACTGGGCGCGTGGCGTGGGCCAGACCTATAGCCCGAGCCAGTTGGGCAGCCAGGCGTTCCAGAAGGCCCACCCGTGGAGCGCGGCGTTCATCTCGTGGGTCATGCGGCAGGCGGGGGCAGGCAAGCTCTTTCGCCGTTCGGCGGCCCACGCCGTCTATATCGCCTGGGCCAGGGACAACCGCCGCCACAATCGCCCCAACCCCTTCAAGGCCTACCGCGTCACCGAGGTGGCGCCCCAGGTCGGCGATCTGGTGTGCAAGAGCCGCGACGGCAGCGGCGCAACCTACGACACCGTGAAGCCCGGCATGAAGACCCACTGCGACATCGTCGTCGCCGTCGAGCCGGGTCGTCTCGTCACCGTCGGCGGCAACGTCAGCAATTCCGTGTCGCGCACCCACGTGCCCATCGATGGGCGGGGCTTCATCCAGCACCCCCTCTACTTCGCCATCATTCGCCTTGACGGCGGCGGCGTTGGGCCGGTGGCTCCGCCGCCCGCCCCCCAACCGCGCCCCGGCGCGGGCGGGACACCCGCGCTGCTTCGCCAGGAGACGAGCGCGGCGGGCACGACCCTGTACGTCAACATCGACCTCGGCATCGTCGATGCCTTCGGTACCCGCGCCGCGCCCATGACCGGCATCTTCATCCCCAATGGCTACCGACCCGGCGCGACGGCCGACGTCATCCTCTACCTCCACGGCCACAAGTGGCCGAAGGAGCGCAAGCTGAGCATCGACCAGTACTGGGACCCGCGCCGCTTCCCGTTCCGCGCCTACCGCGAGGGCGTCGCCGCCAGCGGCCGCAACGTCATCCTGGTGGCGCCCACGCTGGGTGGCCGCTCGGAGACGGGCCGCCTGGTCGCGGCGGGCGGGCTGGACGCCTACCTGGCGCAGGCGCTCGCCGCCATCGCCGCCTACGGCCCGCGCCGAGGCGGGGCGGCCCCCGCGCTGGGCAGCCTCGTGCTCGCCTGC
>JAHCIE010000351.1 GCA_026129385.1 Anaerolineae bacterium | reverse complement strand
GCGGCAAGGAGTTTCTTGTCCGGTGAGTAGCCTGACCCGCCTGACCATCGAGCGCCTCGCCCCGCGCCTGGCGGGGGGCGAGGTGTCGCCGGTTGAACTCACCGACGCCTACCTCGACCGTATCGCCACCCGCGACGGCGATCTCAACGCCTTTATCGTCGTCACGGCCGAGGATGCCCGGCAGCAGGCACAGGCGGCCGAGACCGAGATTCGGCGCGGCCACTATCGCGGCCCCCTGCATGGCATCCCCGTTGCCCTCAAGGACCTGTTCGACGTCGCCGGCCTGCCAACGACAGCCGGCTCGCGCCTGTTCCTGGACAACGTCGCCCGCACAGACGCACCCTCGGTAGCGCGTCTGCGGGCAGCGGGAGCGGTCTTCCTTGGCAAACTTAACATGCACGAGGTCGCCTACGGCGTCACGGGCGACAGTTCCCACTTCGGCCCGGTTCGCAACCCGTGGGATACGGGCCGCTCGCCCGGCGGCTCGTCCAGCGGCAGCGCGGCGGCCATCGCCGCCGGGCTGTGCGCCGCCGCGACGGGGACCGACACCGGCGGCTCGATTCGCATGCCTGCCACCCTCTGCGGTATCGTTGGCCTCAAGCCCACCTTTGGGCGCGTCAGCAAGCGCGGCGTCATCCCCTTGTCCTTCTCGTTGGACCATGCTGGCCCCATGGCCCGCTCGGTCTATGACGTGGCGGTCATGCTTCAGGCCATGAGCGGCTACGACCCCCTCGACCCGGCCAGCATCGACCGCCCTGTACCGTCCTTCACGGCCGACCTGGATCGGGGTGCGCGCGGCTTGACCATTGCCGTCGATCCTGACTACTCCCTGGTTGGCGCGACGGCCGACGTTCTCGACGGTCTGCGCCACACGCTGGAGATTCTGCGCCACCACGGCGCGACGGTCATCGAGGTCTCCGTGCCACGCCTGCGCGACGCCAGTCGCCTGGCCCTGGATATCCTCAACGCCGAGGCGTCGGCCTTCCACGAGGACCGCCTGCGCACCCGCCGCGACGAGTTTCAGCCTGATGTAGCGAGCCGCCTGGAGTTGGGTTTTCAGGTCAGCGGCATGGCCTACGGGCGCGCCGTCGAGTTCCGCGCTCAACTGGCGCGCGACTTCGAAGCCGTTTTCGCCCAGGCCGACATCTTCCTTGCCCCCGGCACGGCCGTCCCTGCGCCCCTTTGTGGCGCGACCGAGGTCGTCATCGACGGCGCGCCGGTCAACATGCGCGAGGCCATCGCCCGCTACACACGCCCCTTCAACCTTCTCGGCCTGCCCGTCCTGGCCGTGCCCAGCGGTATCAGCGGCGAGGGCCTGCCCATCGGCGTGCAGCTCATTGGCCGCCCCTGGGACGAGGCCACCGTGCTTCGAGCGGGGCGCATCATCGAGGGGGACCGCCCCTGGCCGTTGCCGCCGGAACCTGACGACGGCATCACACCATGACGACACTCCATCCCTTCCTCGCCCACCGCCTGATTGGCACAGGCACGTCAGTCTTCTCCGAGATGAGTGCGCTGGCCGCCAAGCACCACGCGATCAATCTGGGCCAGGGCTTCCCCGACTTCCCTGGCCCGCCCTGGATCAAGGCGGCGGCCGAGGAGGCCATCGCGGGCGACATCAACCAGTATGCCATCGCCCACGGTGCGCCCGTCCTGCGCCAGGCGCTGGCTGCCCACTACAGCCCCCGCCTGGGCCGCGACCTGGACCCCAACCGCGACGTGGTGGTCACGTCGGGCGCGACCGAAGCGATTTTCGCCTCGGTCCTCGGCCTGGTTAACCCTGGCGACGAGGTCGTCATCTTCGAGCCGTTCTACGATTCCTACGTCCCGTCCATCGACTTCGCAGGCGGCGTGCCGCGCTACGTTCCCTTACGCCAGCCAGACGCCGATCACGCCGAGTGGTGGTATGACGCGGCCGAGCTGGAGGCCGCCTGCGGTCCGCGCACCAAGCTCATCCTGGTCAACACGCCCCACAACCCGACCGGCAAGGTGTTCACCCGTGCCGAGTTGCAGCACATCGCCGGACTGGCCCAACGCTGGAACACGCTGGTCCTCAGTGACGAGGTCTACGAGTACCTGACCTTCGACGACGCCGAGCACATCTCCATCGCCACCCTACCGGGCATGTGGGAGCGAACGCTGACGGTCTCCAGCGCCGGCAAGACCTTCAGCCTCACTGGCTGGAAGATTGGCTGGGTCATCGCCCCGCCGAGCTTGAACGCGGCCACGCGCGGAACGCACCAATTCATCGTCTTCTGCTCGGCGACCCCCTTGCAGGCGGGCATCGCCGCCGCCCTCAGCCTGGCCGACGACCACGGCTATTACGACCAGTTCCGCACCGAATACAGCCAGCGGCGCGACGTGCTGCTGGCCGCCCTGGCCGATGCGGGCCTGCCCGCCTTCGCCCCGCGCGGCACGTACTTCGCTCTGGCCGACATCCGCCACCTGCCCTATATCGACGACGTGGCCTTCTGCCGCGCCCTGACCGTCGAAGCAGGCGTGACCGCCATCCCGCCCACCGCCTTCTACTCCGAAGGCCACCGCGAGTTGGGCCGCCACCTGGCGCGCTTCGCCTTCTGCAAGCGCGTCGAGACCCTCGAAGAAGCCGCCCACCGCCTGCACCGCTGGGCGTCGCCCACCGCGCAAGCAGCAGGTAAGTGTTGAAGCGACATCAACGACGAGCGTCCACTCGCCTGGAGAAACCAATGGCACTCGACCAACCCTATCCTGACCTGGACGAGCTACTCATGACGATCGGCGAGGCCGGCCTGCGCGTCAGCAGCATCGACGCCAGCGAGGGCGCGGCAGGCAACATCTCCCTCTTCATCGGCTGGCCCCTCGAAGTCCGCCGCCGCTTTCCACTGGCCGAGCCTCTCGACCTGCCACACCCAGTGCCCGCACTGGCAGGCGGCCTGATAATTGTCACCGGCTCTGGCCGCCGCCTGCGCGACATTCGCGCCGACCCCGCCGCCAACCTGGGAGCGGTGATCATCCACGACGACGGGCGCACGGCTCACCTGTGCACCTCGCCGCGGCGGCTGTTCCAGCGCGTCACCAGTGAGTTTAACTCCCACCTGGCTGTCCACGATGACCAGGTGGTCCACACGGCTACCAACTTCCACGCCCTCATCCATGCCCAGCCGCCCCATCTGACGTACCTCAGCCACATCCCAGCCTATCGAGACGAAACGTACCTGAACCAACGCTTGCTGCGGTGGGAGCCGGAAACCATCGTCAACCTGCCAGAGGGCATTGGGGCATTGCCGTACAAGCTACCCGGCTCCCACGACCTGATGGAGGCCAACGTGGCCGGGCTCAGGGCGCATCGGGTTGTGCTATGGAGCAAGCACGGCGTGATGGCGCGGTCGGACATGTCGGTGACGCGGGCAGCCGACCGCGTCGAGTATGCGGAAGCGGCCGCCATGTACGAGTACATGGACCTGGTCACGGGGGGACAGGGCGAGGGATTGACGACCGACGAGCTGCGCGAGATCGTCCGCGCCTTCAACGTGGCAACCACCCTGGTCTGAGCCTTTATCAATAGCGTCTCAGAGTGGTGGAGTACGCTGCGTGATAACGTCCGAGAGCGCTCATCCATGACCCGCGCCGAGACCACTACCGAACCTAACCTCTCCATCGGCATGCTGCGGCCGGACCTGCGCCACGTGCCGCAGCACAGCCTGCCCACCGGGTTCCGCTGGCGCTGGTACCAGCCCGGCGATGAGCGGCTATGGGTCGCGATTCACGAGGTCGCCGACCGCTACAATGTCGTCACGCCTACCGTGTACGAGCAGGCCTTCGGCGCGCACCGCGACGCCCTGCCCGACCGCCAGGTGTTCATCGTCGACAACGACGACCACGCCGTCGCGACGGCGACGGCGTGGCTGGACGATGCGGGCATGGGTGAGGGCTACGGGCGCGTCCACTGGGTAGCGGTGGTCCCCGCCCGGCAGGGACAGGGACTGGCGCGCCCCTTGCTAACCACCGTCCTCAACCGCCTGGCGGAACTGGGCCACACGCGCGCCTACCTGGACACCTCTACCCTGCGCATCCCGGCCGTCAACCTGTACCTGTCCTTCGGCTTCGTCCCCCTGATCCAGACTGACGACGACGCGCGGGCATGGGCAGGCATCCGCGACCGGCTCA
>JAHCIE010000350.1 GCA_026129385.1 Anaerolineae bacterium | reverse complement strand
ATGCCGGGCGGGGCATGGCGATCGACGCCACGCTCATGGTGTACGGCGTCGCACCGCACGCCAACCAGGGCCACGAGCCGCCGATGACGTGGTACTACGAGGACCTGGAGCGGGGCTATATGCTCAGCACGCTCATCGACCCGTGGCTGATGTACCCCATCATTACTGCCCTCAAGGGGCCGCGCTATGCCCTGACCTGGCCGCGCTGGGGACGCACGCTGGGCGTCATGATCAAGCTCAAGGACCACATATCGGGCGATGTGCGCCAGGGGCATAGCCTGAGTAAGCCCCTTACCGACGACGACCGCGCTCGCCTGGCCCACGCCGAGGCAACGGCGCGGCGTATCCTGGCGCGGGCGGGTGTCGATGAGACGACGGTGTTCAGCACGCCGATTCGCGGTACGCACCCGTCGGCGACGGTACGCATCGGCGACATGCTCGACGCCGACCTGCAAACATCGGTGAAGGGACTCTACGTGTGTGATGCCAGCGTGTTCCCTGAGGCGTTGGCACGACCAACGGTGTTGACCATCATTGCCCTGGGCAAGCGGCTCGCCGCCCACCTGACGCGCGATCGACGCGGGTGATTTGGCGACACCGCGCGGTTCTGGCATAATTGAAGCGTATGCGGTAATCCCCCATTCTGAAAGAAAGGTCCCCATGAAACTGGCTGTCTCCTCCTGGTCCCTACGTAGCTACATTGGCAAGGAATTTACCTTCGACCGCTTCCCGATGGTCGTCCGCGAGCGCTTTGGCGAGTATGGCGTCGAGGGCGTGGAACTCATCTCGCGGCACATGCCGCTCTCGGACATGCGCCACGTCGACATGGTCGCGGCGGGCCTGCGCGAGGCGGGCATCAGCGTGGTCAACATGCCGATCGACGTGGGTAATATCTCTGATCGCGATCCCAAGCGCCGCGCCCACGATCTCAGGGCGATCATGACCTGGATCGACGTAGCCGCCGCCCTGGGTAGCCCGAACGTCCGCGTCAACACGGGCACCCAGACACCGCCTTTCGACATGGACATCACCGTCGACTCGTACCGTCAGCTGGCCGACCACGCCGCGCCCCTGGGCGTGCGCATCCTGCTAGAGAATCACGGCGGCATCTCGGCCGACGTGGCTAACATCCTCAAGCTGGGTGATGGGGTGGGCTGGGACCGCTTCGGGACGTGCCCCGACTTTGGCAACTTCCCGCCCGACCTCCGCTATGATAGCCTGGCCCTGATGGCCCCCCACGCCGGCATGGTCCACGCCAAGGCCCTGGACCTGGATGCTAACCTCCAGATGCCGGAGTACGACTTCGCCCGCTGTGTTCAGATCGTTCGCGCTACGGGCTACGACGGCTGGTGGTCCGCCGAGTTCGAGGGTAAGGGCGAGCAGTACGCGGGCACGGCTGCCAACCTGCAGGCGCTGCGCCAGGCGCTGGCATAGCGAACAAAGACCAAGGACCAAGGACCGATGGGATTCGCCGTTTGGTCCTTGGTCCTTGGCCAGTTCCGGTGGGGCAAGCAAGGACGGGACGAACTTACTCCAGCCAGATCGGGTTCGACCACGCGGCGCGGCCCAGGGCGTCGCGTACGGTGATGCGGGCATAGGGGCTGGCGAAGTTCTTCAGGTCGATTTCGACGTGGGTCAGGCCGTGGCCGTGGCCGCTGGCGGCATAGAACTGGCTGCCAGTGACAAAGACCCGGGCGGGCGAGCAGCGCACGATGGCCTTGTCGCGCGGGTAGACCTGGATGTCGTGGATGGCAGGGCCGGTACTGGAGTAGTACGCGCCCGCCTTGAGGGCCGCAAGCAGCGCGTCTGGCGTGTTCTCCGCGCTCTTGACCCACACCCAGCCACGCGCCGCGTCCCAGCGGTTGGGGTTGAAGTGGGCGTCATCCGTCGCGCACGCCGAGTAGCGGCGGCCCCGCATCGCCATCAGGTCCAGCATGTACCAGCTGTCGGCGCGGTCATTGTAGTCGGCTGATACGGCATTGTAGACTTCGATGGCATGGACGTCGCCCAGGCTGACCACGTCGCCCTCGGTCAGGGTGTACCAATAGGGGTGGGCGACGGCGACGAAGGCCCCCGCGTCGAGGGCGCGGCGGGCGATAGCGGGGCCGTCCTCGCCGGGTAGTGTCGGCGCGAAGTCCAGCGGCAGCCCGACGGCCAGGACGTGCCACAGGTTGCCCAGCTCGGTCTGGCCCGCGTGCAGTTCCGCCCCGATGAGAGTGGTGAAGGTAGGGGTGCGGAACGGGCGCGTGTCGGCGATGGGGTAGCCGTAGCTCGCCAGGAAATGCTCGGTGAGGGCCAGGAAATCGTAGCCGTTCTCGCGGTAGACCTGGGCGACCTGCCCGGGGGATAGATGGCCGTCGGACAGGGTCGAGTGGGTGTGTAGATTGCCGCGCCAGAAGCGACCCGGCTGGTCGAAGGGAAAATTGTGCATTGGGGATAGTGCCTCCGCCGTAATTATACGACGGAGGCAGCATTATTGGGGTGTCAGAATGAAGACAGGGATATGTCGCCCGCCCCCGCCCGCGCGTCGCTCGTAGGCGTGATAGCCGGGATAGATAGCGAGAGCCTGCTGCCACAGGCGGGCGCGCTCGTCGGGGTCGGCCTCGCGGGCGGTGTAGGCGCGGGCGAGGCCGTCGCGGGTGACGGTCGCCTCGGGGTGGGCGCGCAGGTTGTAGTACCAGGCAGGGTAGCGCTGCTGGCCGAAGTTGGAGGGGATGATGGCCAGGTTGTCGCCGTCCGTGAGCGCCACCAGGGGCACGGAGCGCGGCTGGCCGCTCTTCGCGCCGACGGTGGTGAGGGTGACGACGGGCAACCCCACCACCAGCCCGGCCAGGGTGGCGCGGCCGCCTGTCGCCCGTAGCGCCCAGCGGTCGAGGTGGTGGGCGGTGCGGGCAAACAGCCACGAGCCTGGCCCGCTGGCGGCGAAGGTCTTCATGGCCGAGTTGAGTAGCCGGCGTGGGGCGCTGGGAGTGGACATCTAGATGGCCATCGGCCTGACGTCGCGGTCGCGGGTGTCGGCCAAGTCCTCCTCGGCGATGCCGATAAGCGTTGTAACGAACGAGGCCGCCCCCATCGAGCGGGAGCGGCCTCGTGGGTGCGTGCGTCTAGACGAACTCGGTCATCAGCTTTGCCAGGGAGTCGCGGGACGGGCGGGTCTGGTCCTGGCCGAGCAGGGCGAGGGGTGTGTCTACCATGTTCTCAAGCTCGGTCAGCGATGGGCGGCTCTGGTCGAAGTAGATCAGGCCGGTGATGAACTCCTGCTTCTCGCGAGCCTCTTCGAGGCGCATCAGGGCGGCCATCTTGTGAGTGGGGTCGTAGTCCTCTTCGAGCTTGCGCAGTTGGATGACCGGTCCATCGTGCATCTGCACTTGCTGAACCGTGCCCGGCTCATAGTCAACCTTGATCTCGTCGAAGTCCGGGATAAAGGTGATCTCGTGCAGCGGCTCTTCGTGAGCCTTGCCGTAGTCGTAGCTCTTATTCGCCTCGGGGTCGTTGTTGAAGGTGACGCACGGGCTGATGATGTCGAGAAGGGCCATACCCTTGAAACGCATGGCGGCCTTGAGCAACTCGCGCACCTGCTTGGCGTCGCCCGCGAAGGAACGGGCGACGAAGCCGGCGCCGGCGATGATAGCCTCGGCGCACAGGTCCAGGGAGGGCAACTCCATGACGCCGGCGTTCTTGAGGCGCTGGCCCTTGTCGGCGGTCACGGAGAACTGGCCCTTGGTCAGGCCGTAGACGCCGTTGTTTTCGACAATGTACACCATCGGGACGTTGCGCCGCATCGAGTGCTTGAAGGCGCTCAGGCCGATGCTGCCGGTGTCACCGTCGCCTGACACGCCGATGGCGAGCAGGGTGTGGTTGGCGGCCACAGCGCCTGTCGCCAAAGCCGGCATGCGCCCGTGGAGGCCGTTGATGCCGTGGGACGCGCCGAGGAAGTAGGCGGGCGACTTGCTGGAACAGCCGATGCCACTCAGCTTGATGATGCGTTGCTGGGGCAGACCCAGCTCGTAGGCGGCATCGATGATGCGCGATGAGATAGAGTCGTGGCCACAGCCCGCGCAGAGCGTGGACGGGCCGCCCTTGTAGGCGGTCTTCTCAAGGCCCAGGGCGTTGACGTTGGTCTTCCCGTTACCGGGGGCAATCTTCGTGGATTCCATGGCTTATAACTCCTGAGCCTCA
>JAHCIE010000035.1 GCA_026129385.1 Anaerolineae bacterium | reverse complement strand
GCGGAAGCGCAGCGCCAGGGCAATCACATCCTCCACGTCGAGGGCCTCGCCGCTGAGGGTCGCCGCCTCGGCCGATACGGCCACCACCTCGTCCCCCGTCACGAAGCGCATCAGGTCTAGATAATGGCAGCCGAGCCACGACAGGATGCCGCCGCCCGCCTGCTCGCGGCTGAACAGCCAGTGGCGCGGGTCGCGGAAGCGCACCCCCGTCGTCACCATGCGGCCTTCCAGGGAGACGAGCGGCCCCAGCAGGCCCTGGGCCACCATATCCCGCGCCGCCTGCGCCGCCGGGTGGAGGCGATTCTGGTAGCACACACTGAGCATCACGCCCGCGTCCTCGGCGGCGCGCACGGCGCGCTCGACCTCGGCGGCATTGGGGCCGATGGGCTTCTCGGCCAGGATATGTTTGCCAGCGCGGGCGGCGCGCGCCACCAGCCCCGGCGCGCGGTCGTTGGGCACGGCGATGATGACGAAGAAAACGTCGTCGCGAGCCAGTATTGCGTCCAGGTCAGTGGTGAGGGTAACAACCTTGGCAGGCTGCGCGGCCTGCGCCTCGGCCAGGGCCTGGGGGTTCTCGTCCCACACGACGATGCCCTCGACCTCGAGCAGGGCCTGCAACGTGCGCAGGTGTGCCAGCGAGTGGGGATGTTCGATGCCCAGCAGGGCGGCAGTCAGTCCAGGCATAGGAATTCCTCCACTATACACAGGCGCGCGGCGGATGTTCTACACAATTGACGCCACTCTGGGCGACATGTATACTGTCGACCATTGACCAGTTACGCAAGGATGTCATACCCATGCTGCACACTCTGACCTCGCCCCTGGACATGATCGGCCGCTCCAAGGGGGAGCTGGACACGCCCGCGCTCGTGGTCGACCTGGACGCGATGGAGCGCAACATCCGGCTGATGGCCGACTTCCTCGGCGACGGCCCGGTCAAGCTGCGCCCCCACATGAAGACCCACAAGACGCCGCAGATCGCCCTCATGCAGATTCGAGCGGGCGCGGCGGGCGTGACTTGCCAGAAGGTCAGCGAGGCCGAGGCGATGGTGGACGGAGGCGTCGAGGATGTGCTCATCGCCAACCAGATCGTCGGCCCCGTCAAGATTCATCGCCTGATGGACCTGGCGCGGCGGGCGCGGGTCATGGTCGCCGTGGACAATGCGGACAACGTGGCCGACCTGTCGCGGGCGGCGGTGGCGACGGGCGTGACGCTGGGCGTGCTGGTCGAGATCAACCACGGCATGAACCGCTGCGGGACCGAGCCGGGCCAGCCCACCCTCGCCCTGGCGCGTATCGTCGCCGACGCACCGGGCCTGCGCTTCCTGGGCCTGCAAGCCTACGAGGGCCACGTCGTCATGCTGCCCGACTTCGAGGCGCGCAAGGCAGCGGTGGAGCAGGCGCTGGCGATTGCGATGGGCAGCAAGGCCCTCATCGAGGCCGACGGCCTGCCCGTGCCTGTGTTCAGCGGCGGCGGCACCGGCTCTTACGCCATCACCGGCCGCTACCCCGGTGTCACCGAGCTACAGGCCGGGTCGTACGTGACCATGGACGTCGGCTATAAGCGTATCGGCATGCCCTTCGAGTGCGCGCTGACGGTGCTGACAACCATCGTCAGCCGCCCGCGCGACGGGGTCATTGTTGGCGACAGCGGCCTCAAGGTGATTACGCCGGAGTTCGGCATGCCGGACATCGTCGACCTGCCGGGCGCGAAAGTCATCTACCTGTCTGAGGAGCACACCAAGATTGAAGTCAGCGAGCCGCTGCCCGAGGTCAGGGTTGGCTCGAAGATCGAGCTGATTCCCAGCCACGGCTGCACGACCTTCAACCTCCACGACTGGGTGTACATGATCCGCAACGACGTGATCGAGCATGTCTGGCGCGTGACGGCGCGGGGGCGGAGCCAGTAGGGAGTGGTCAGTGGCGAGTGGACGGTGGTCAGGAAGAACAGCCCCGCCCACCTGGATACCAACCACTGACCACTATCCAGCAGCCCACGGCCCCCGCAAGGCGCGCCCCGCCAGCGTCCCCGTCACCTCCCCCTCGTCCAGCTCCAACTGACCATTCACGACGACGTAGTCGACCCCGGTGGCAAGCTGCGCACCGTCCGCGTACGTGGCGTGGTCCTGCACCGCGTCGGGGTCGAACACCACCAGGTCGGCGGCGAAGCCGGCGTGGACCTGGCCTCGGTCGTGGAGGTGGTAGCGTCGCGCGGCGTGGGAGGTCATGTGGCGCACCGCCTCCTCCCAGGTGAAGTCGCCGCGCTCGCGGGTGTGGTAGGCCAGGTAGCGCGCGAAGCAGCCGTAGCCGCGCGGGTGGGGGCGGCTGCCGGAGTAGATGCCGTCGCTGCCCGCCATGTGGGCCGGGTGCTGCATGATGCGCACCATGTCCTGCTCGGTACGCAGGCCCGCGTGGTGGATGATGGCGCACACCTGCATATCGCTGTCGGCCAGGCGGTCGCAGATGTAGTCGGTGGGCGACAGGCCTGCTCGCGCCGCCGCCTCGGTGACGCGCAGCCCCTCCTCCTCCGGATGGGCGCGGTTCCACGTCATCTGCAGGGCATCCAGCCGCCGCTCCGGCGCTTCCAGCCAGGGCCGCAGCTGCGCGCGCACCTCCGGCCGCCGCAGCCGCGCGACAGTCGCCTCGACGCCACCCAGTTGCACCCACTGGGGTAGCGCGCTCATGCCCAGAATGGTGCAGCCCGCCAGGTAGCAGTAGGTATCGAAGGTGACATCGATGCCCTGGGCGCGGCCCGCATCGATGAGGGGCAACAGAATGTCGGCGGGGCCATTGTAGTGGGAGATGTGGACGGGGATACCCGCCTCGCGCGCCACGGCGTACGTCTCGTCCACGGCCTCGGCGATGCGCTCGCCGTAGCTGCGCATGTGAGTGACGAAGACGCCACCCCACGGCGCGACGGCCTTGCCCAACTCCACCAGCTCCCAGGTGTTGGAGTAGGGATTGGGGATGTAGTCCAGGCCGGTGGAGTAGCCGATGGCCCCCTCGCGCATGCCCTGGGCGACCAGGCGCTGCATGGTGACCATCTCGTCGGCGGTGGGCAGCCGGTCGTCGAGGCCCATCGCCTCGATACGCACGTTGCCGTGGGGAATCAGATACGCGACGTTGATGGCCGTGCGGTCGTCGAAGCGGGCCAGGTACTCGGCCACGCTCGACCAGTCCCAGCCGATGTCAGGCACGGTATTGATGGCGGCAAAGTACGATCGCATAGTGGCCATGACACGCGGCGCGGCGGGCGCGAAGCCGATGCCGTCCTGGCCGATGATGTGGGTGGTGATGCCCTGGCGCAGGCCAGGGGCGTGCTGCGGGTCGGCCAGCAGGATAACGTCGGTGTGGACATGGGCATCGATGAAGCCGGGGGCGAGGAACCGATCCGCGACGTCGATGACGCGGCGAGCGGAGTCATTGACCTTGCCGACGGCGACAATACGGTCGCCCCGCACGCCCACATCGCCCCTGAACCACGGATTGCCGGTCCCGTCGAGGATGCGCGCATTCTTGAACAGGATGTCGAGCATGACGTTGCCTCCTAGACCCTAAAGGTCTCGGAGACCTTTAGGGTCTGATCCCTATTCGCCCACTACGGGGTTCTCTAGTACCCCCAGCCCCTGCACCTCGCAGCGCACCACATCACCGGCCTTGAGATAGGTGGACGTGGTCGCGCCGACGCCGGAAGGCGTGCCGGTCGCGATGACGTCGCCCGGCTCCAGGGTCATCAGGTCGGAGGCGAAGGACACCAGTTCGGCGGTATTGAAGATCATGTGGCGCGTGTTGGAGTTCTGGCGTAGCTCGCCGTTCACCCACAGCTTCATCCACAAGTCGTCGGGGTCGGCCACCTGGTCGGCGGTCAGGATGTACGGCCCCATCGGGGCGAAGCTGTCCTGCCACTTGCCGTTGAGCCAGTCGAAGAAATCGTCCATCGGGCGCGCCTCGCGGTGCGTCCCAATGTTCAGGCTGCGCGACGAGATGTCGTTGACGATGACATAGCCCGCGACGTAGTCCAGGGCTTGATGGACTGCTACGTGCCTGGCGAGCTTGCCGATGACAATCGCCATCTCCAGCTCGTAGTCGACGGTGTCCGACACGCGGGGCAGGCGGATCGGGTCGCCGGGGCCGACGATGGTGGTGGATGGCTTCATGAACACGCGCGGCGTGATGCTTGTCTTGTCGACGCGCTGGCCGCCGCCCTCGACAATGTGGTCCTGGAAGTTGCCCGCCAGGGCCAGTAGCTTGCCGGGGCGCGGGATGGGCGCGGCCAGCCGCGCCTGGCTCAGCGAATAGACCCGCCCGCCCCGCTGAACCGGCAGGCCCGCCGCGATGAACTCGACCATCGAGCCGTCGAAGCCCACACTTACCAGCCGCTCGCCCTCCAGCATACCCACCTGGGACCGACCGTCCACTATGAATGTCGCCAGCTGCATGGCTCCTCCTTGCGGCTACTCGTCCTGGACCGGCATGTAGACCCGCGCCCCGTCGCGGCGATGGGATTGCAGGAAGCCGAGCATGATCTCCACGCCACGGCGGGCCTCGTGGGCGGGGGACAGCGTCTCGCCGCCGACAGTGATCAGGTCCACCATCTCGCCCACCGCGCCAAGCACGCCGCCGCGTGTCGTGGCGTGACGCGGCAGGCTGCGGGACACGATATCGTATGGCCCGTCAGGGCCGGGCAGGTAGACGCGGAAGTCGTGGCTGGCGATGCCGGCGTGAATCCAGCCCTGCTCGCCGATGACCTCGAGACTCGTCTGGGCCTGGGTTCCCTGCGACCCCTGGTAGACGGCGCGCACGCCATTGGCGAAGGCGATGATACCCAGCGCGCCGGGGTCAGTCTTGGGATCGCGGCCGCCGTCGCCCGCATAGCGGGGCGGGTAGGCGTCGAAGTCCTCGTCCAGGGCGGCCATGACCCACACGGGATCGCTGTCGGCAAAAAAGGTGATGAGATCGATGAGATGCGTCCCGTTGCGGAACAGCATCGCCCGCTCGCCATTGAGGGTGGCGTTGATACGGGCCAGGCGGCCGATGGCCCCCTCGCGAATCAGGCGGCGCATCGCCTGGTACTCATATACCCAGCGGCGCGTATGCTCGACGGACAGGCGCACGCCGTGACGCTCGGCGGCGGCCATGATACGGTCGGCGTCGCGAATGGTCGTCGCCAGAGGCTTCTCAAGAACGATGCCCTTGACACCCGCCTCACAGGCGGCGACCACCATATCGGCGTGGAGGTGGTCGGGGGTGCAGATGCTGAGCAGGTCCAGGTCGGCGTCGGCGAGCATGCGACGATAGTCGTCGTAGGCGCGCAGGCGCGGCCAGCGCGTCGCCCAGCGCGCGACGAAGGCCTCGCGCGCATGGGGGAGTACGTCGCAAATGGCGACAACCTCGGTGTCGGGCAGTTGGTCGTAGGCGGCGGCGTGGCTGTAGGGGTGGCGTACGCCGAGGGCCACAGCCGGCGCGGGGTCAGGCGGATTGGCGGCGATCCAGGCCAGGCCGATGATGCCGGCTCGCAGCGGGGGCATCGGATACTCCTCTGTGCTTTGTCGACAACCTAATGTATACAACCGGTGGGCGGATTATACGCGACGGGGTGGAGGTGTCAACTTCAGGCGCGGGCCGCGGTGGCTGATGAGGTGGGCGCGGACATGGCGGCCTCCGGCGGGCGGCGGAAGAACAACACGCCGCTGACGATCCACAGCAGACCGGCCACGACGAGCATGGGCCGCACGCCGACGATATTGGCGGCGGCTACGCCCAGCAGCGGACTGGCAAAGGCGCATAGCTGGACAAGCATGGTATACACCGCCAGGGACATGGCTCGTCGCTCCTCGGGCAGGGTCTTGAGCAAGGTGTTATAGTGGCTCAGGGTGAGGCTGGAGAAGGCCAGGCCATACAGCGCCGACAGCGCCAGAATCAGTTCCAGGGACGGCGATAGGCCCACCAGCAAGGGGAAGAAACCCGACAAGAGCATCGACCACGACAGGACGCGGCCCGTCCCGTAGCGACGCACCCAGCGCCGGACGAGGAAGTAGCCGAGCATACCCGTCAGGCTGACGATGGCCGCCTGTGCCCCCACCCAGGTGTTGCTGGCCCCCATCTCCCGCACGTACAACAGGCTGTAAAGTGGAGCAGCCATCCATAGGCCGAGGGCGTGGGGCAGGGTGTTGCCAGTCACACGCTTGAGGCTGGGCGAGGTTTGCAAGGTGCGCCAGACGGCGCGCGGCGAGATGGACGGACGCTCGGCTGTTCTGGGCGGCTGCACAACGTCGGGAACCTTGACCCGCGAGACGTAGTATAGACTGACCAGGCCGGTCAGGAAGCCGGTCAGGTAGAAAAGCTGGTAACCCAGGGGGAAGGGAATGAGATCGAGGGCGCGCCCGGCGATAAGACTCGTGGTGGTTACCACGGCGGCCAGGAGGATATTGCGCCAGGCGACAACCTCGGCCCGCCGACCCTCCGGCACGACGGCGGCGAAGATGGCGTTGAAGGCGATGTTGATCGGCCCGAAGGCCATGTTCATCAGGCCGATGATAATAACCAGGGCCAGCGCCTGCTGGTTGTGGACGACAGAGGGCATCAGGGCCATGGCGAGGAAGCCCAGCCGGTAGCCAACGATGGACTTGACCAGGGCAGGCATGAGGTTGCGTTGCGCTTCCAGCCAGCGGGCGGAGGGCAGCGTGAACAGCGCAGCAATCAGGGGTGGCAGGGCCGATACCAGGCCGACCAGGAAGTCCGACGCGCCCAGGCGCACGGCGAACACGCTGTTGAAGCTGAGGGTGGCAATGGCGATGCCGAGCCAGGCGATCTCGATGTATAGGTAGTGGGCGTTCCAGTCGTCGACGTTATCACCCGTCGGACGTCGTAGCGGGGGCGGTAGCAACGGCTGAAACATGACGCTCTAGGCGCGGCCTGACAGCTCGCGATACAGTCGCTCGACGGCGGCCCACACCTGCGCGGGGTCGTCGCTGGCCTCGTTGGTCCCCAGCCCGCCGCGATACGACCAGGTGTAGAAGGAGTCGCAGCCAACCTCGGCCAGGCGGCGGCCGCCCGCGTAGACCTCCTCCTCGCGGCCGGCCGGGATGCGCCAGCCTTGCAGCCACACCTGCGACTGTTTCCCGTGGCCGTCGCACAACGCCTTGATGGCCTGCGTGTCGGCCACGGCGTCGCCGAGGGTCATGCGAAAGAAGGGCAGCAACCAGTAAGGGTCCGTCCCCAGGACATCCAGGCCGTCGACTTCGGCCACCGCCGGCCAGGTGTCGCGGTCGATGGGCATCAGGCACGTGATAGTGGTCAGCGCCGGGTCGACGGCCTTTACGCGGCGGCAGATGTCGGCAATGTAGGCCCGCACCGTGGCCCGCTGAAAGTCGTCAACGTCCTCGGGGTTGGCATGGCGCAGGTCGCCGCCAAAGGCAGCACGGCAGTGGGCGCAAAAACATTCCTGGCGTGTCGGCTCGTCGATGAACAGGCCCGCGAAGCCTGCCTCGCGACACCGCACCGTGATGCGGCCGAAGTGCTCACCGAGCAGGGGATTGTTCAGGCAGGCCAGCGGCGCTACGCTGCCATCGCGGGCGACGCGCCACAACTCAGGGTGCTCCAGCATCACCCGCGACATGCGCCCGCCGCCAAACGTGTTGGCGTAGCCCCAGATGACAACGTAGGGGCGCAGGCCGTGGTCGCGGGCAATGGCCGGGCCGTAGGTGAGCGCGCCCGTCAGCGTGTCCAGGTGGTTCTCCTGGATGGCGAACAGGACCTCGGTGCAGCCGATGTCCGCTAGATGGCGCATGTCGGCGGCCAGGTGGTCGGGCAGGTGTGACGGGATGTAGCTGACGCCCAAATCCATGTGACGGCCTCCTCCTCCGTGTGGCTCTCGACGGCTCGCTGTGGATGTAACCATCCGCGGCGTCACCAGCGCGCCAGCGCCGGGCCTACCTGTCCACCCCCCACCAGCGCCGGTACACCTGGGCAGCCTTCACCAGCTCATCGACGGCGACCCATTCTACCTCGCCGTGGGCCTGGTCGATGGAGCCGGGGCCAAAGATGACCGTCTCGCGGGCCAGGCCGCCATAGGCGCAGGCATTCGTGCCATAGGGCACAACGGCCGGCGCATTGCCCGACCAGGCGGCGAGTTGCTGGAGCCAGGGGGTGTCAGGTGATTGATAGAAGGCATCGAACTCGCGCACCACCGTCGTCGTGACCGGCATGACGGAGCGAGCATCGGCGAGCGCGCCCAGCGCCTCGCCCACCGCGAGGGCGCGCTCCCCGACCACCACGCGGCGGTCGATGGCAAGGGTGCAGGTGTCGGGGATGACGTTCAGCGCGTGGCCGCCGTGAATGACGGTAACGCTCAGGGTGGGGTTGCCGATGGGGCTGGGGTCGAGACCCTGTAAACGGCGGTTCTCCTCGTCCAGGGCGAGGATCAGGTGCGCCGCGCCGGTGATGGCATTCTGGCCCAGATGCGGCTGCGACGAGTGGGCCGTCTTGCCGTGGACGGTCATCTCCACACGCGCGCCGCCCTTGTGGCCGTGGACGGGCCGACACAACGTCGGCTCGGCGACCACAAGCGTGTCCAGAGTCAGCTTCTGGCGTCGCACCCATTGGGCAAGGGCCTTCGCCCCGCCCTGCCCGACCTCCTCATCGACCGTGGCGACGACAAGAACGTTGGGCGCGGGCCGCTGCCCGGCAGCGCGCATCTCTTCCAGCACCGCCAGGGCGACGCCCAGGCTGGCCTTGGTATCGACTGCCCCGCGCCCCCAGACCTTACCATCCTCGACGCGGCCGTCGAAGGGATCGCCGAGCATCTGCTCCACGCCCACGGTATCCATATGGACGTCCAGGGCGGCCCAGCTGTCGGTCGTCCCACGCCAAATGCCGAGAACATTCCAGCGGTGCGGGTAGACGAGATCGCGGTGGACCTCACCACCCAACTCAGCGAACCAGTGCTCTAGCTGCGTCGCCAGGCGGGCTTCGCCGGTCGTCCCTGCGCGGGGCCCGGCGTGGTCGGGGTGGACGCTCGGCGTCTGAACCAGGCGGGTGAGCCATTCCGCCAGGCGGGTAGGGTCGGGCATGGGCAAGCCTCCTCTCGGTGCGTCGAGAGAGTATGCCGCGCCCAGCAGGGCGCGTCAAGAAATGGTGCGACTTCGATGTGGCTTGCAGCGCTGGGGAAGGGGATTGCAATCGCAGGAGCCAGGCAGCGTTCCTATCGCAACTGATAGATCATTCCAATGGCCACTACCAGCCACGCCGCCAGAGCCAGATAGAACGTGGAATGCGGTATCACGAGCAGGAACGCCAGCCCCGTTGCCCGCGCCACCTCGAGGGTGCTGACCGTGTACATTCCCAAAGGAAAAACCATGCCCCAATACTGGGGATCGTACGTCAAGGGGACACGCTTGTAAACATGCCGCCATATACCCAGGATCAGCAGCAACGGAATCCACCAGGTCGCAATGGACCAGGCGAACAGCGTAAAGCCTTTGAGGAAGGGAAGAATCTCTTGGAGGAGCGACCATGCGGATGCATTCAAGATCAAAGTCGCCCCGGCAAACGTCGTGATAGCGACGGCGCCCATGTTGATCCAGTAGGGAGGGGTAAGCAACTCGGGGGCAAGGCGAAAAAATGTAAAGCGATAGAAGATCAAGGTGGTGATGAAGAGATACAGCGCGCAGCCGATGAGAAACAGCGTGAGCGAGAACATAAGAATGACGGGTTGCCAGTCGGGGAATTGGGGTGCGACGCCGACGCTCAAGAGCGCAACGGATTGTGTGGCAACGACTGCGAGCAGCCAGCCCCCATTTAGCCCAACCTCAATGCTGGGCTTGGTATCGCTCACGGTCACAGCAACAAAGAAGGTGTAAGTCAGCAAGAACCACAGCGCGATTGCCAGAAACCACAAGCCGCTGGCAGTCGCCACGTCATGGGCGATAAGAACGTACTGGCCGCCCAGCACGCTTGTCCCTGCCACGAGGGTGAAGAATCCTGGTCCACGCGCATGGCTCGTCAGGTCAGCGACCAGATTCGGAGTGAATCGAATGAGACGCGCCAGCGTGAGCAACCAGAGCACGACGTATGCCACTTGATTAATGCGAAAGAGCGCCCACGCAATAGGGGCCATTGCCAACAAGTGGGCGGCGATCGAAACGATGCCCGTCGCCATCACCAGCGCAAAATAGCCGGGGTATAGAGTCGCGATCGCATCAATCAGGGGATTTCGGTGGGCAGGTGTGGGAGCAGTCATATCGCTCATCCGGCATCCGTTGATAGCCAGCGAGTTGCGCGCGCCAACGGTCGGTCTCCCCCGGCGCGTACTGGCGCACAACAGTTCGGGCTTCGCCGCGAGATACGCTCCGTAGCGCGCGTTCGCTGTGCATATCGGTGAAGGTCGCCGCGGCTATGCCATCGGTCACGCAGCCATCGGTCTCGACACTCGTCAGCAACCGCTTGTCCGCTTGCGGCCAGTCGAGATCGAGCAATGCGCCGGCGCGCATACCCATGCGCACACCAAGCACCTGGCACGGGCACAGCGTGCGGTGGTGCGCGACGCTGGCTGGCAACAGCTCGGCCAGAGTCGTCATGTCTTGTCTGTTTTCTGATGGCGATTCCAGATGATAACTTGATAGGGCCGCCACCAGTACGTGAACGGGAACGACAAGAGATGGACGAGTCGTGAGAAGGGGAGAAGCAGCACGATGAGAAAGGCATTCAGGAAATGGTGCTGCACGACCCAGGGCAAGGCCGTGACGTACTGAATCTGGGGGTTGAACGTTATAAGGGAATAGAGCCAGGGCACGGCGATATGCAGATACCAATCCGAACCCCAGCGGTAAAACAGCGCGATCCAAAATCCCAGAATCACCTGTAGGAGCAAGAGCGCCAGGAGCAGCCAGTCCATCCACGTCGTCACCGCCCGCACGCGCGCATCCCTCAGGCGGCGAAGGATCAGCAGCGAAAGGCCCAGGATCGCCACCACCGCGAGCGCGATCCCGGTTACTTCCATGACGTACAGGCGCGCTTCGCTCGAAATCAGGTCGCCCCACAGCGATGGAAAGAGCGCGGCGGCGAGATGTGCGCCCAGGATGAGGGTGATGGCGTAGTGCCACGGCACCGAGCCCCAGAACAGCCTGCGGTTTTCGAGGAACTGGGACGAGAGACTGGAAAAAGAGAATCGGTCGTTGAAATAGCGCATCACAGTGACTACGATCGCCAGGCCCACAGCAAAGTAGGGAAACACGACGTACAGCACCACATTCAGGGGAGTCGCGTTTTGCATGTTTCGATTACCTCCTACGTGTGGCAAGGGCCTAACGTCTTGGTGGCCGATACCCAACGGCCACGCACAGCCATCTACGTCGCCACCGCCTCACAGCGCAACGCCTCGAGCGTCAGTTGCAAGGCGTGCAACAGTCGCTGGTAGATCGAGTACCCGCGTTGGAAGGCCGCCGATTCGACCTCTCCTGTCTCGTCTTCCGCCGATGTACCGGCCATCTTGGCCAGCGTGGGCAGG
The DNA here is from genome assembly GCA_026129385.1 of Anaerolineae bacterium. Classification (GTDB taxonomy): domain Bacteria; phylum Chloroflexota; class Anaerolineae; order Epilineales; family JAHCIE01; genus JAHCIE01. The sequence continues at coordinate 5,706 of JAHCIE010000035.1, read as the reverse complement.
AGCGCCTCGTTCACCAGTTCGTCGACGGCTGCCTCGTCTGGGCATTCGGCGACGAAGCGCAATATTACGACGAGATGGTCGGCGAGTTCGACGCCGTGTGTATAGTTGTGCGCGGCGTAGCATTCTTGCAGGCCTAGCAAGAACACACTGCGCTTGTAAGTCTCGCCAAAGAGATGGTAGCCGACGTAGGGATACGCCATGGCGTTGAGTTCAAAGAACCCCGTATAGATCTCCTCCATCCTTCCCAGATCAGTGGACGCGGCAAGCGATTGAAAATCGCCCACGATGCCCGCCGCTTCGACACTGAGCGGCGCAACCAAATCGGCGCATTCTCGCGCCACATCCGGCAGTGCCGGCGACGGATAATCGAGCAGCGTGGCGAACAGATGAACCAGGTGTTGCATCTTACGATCCTCGCACCGGCGCTTTGCGGAAGCCGAAACCGCCTTCGCGCTTGCGCGTGAATGGATCGGCTGTCGCCTCGATGGCCTGCTCGCGCGCGAGCGGCGGCACGACAAAGCGTTCTTCAAAGGTCGGCATCGCCGTGAGATGGTAGATCGCTTCTACTTCTTCGGCTGTAGTACCGCCCAGCGCGAGCGCCTGGCGCACCTCGTCCTCTGGCACATCGTTCACACGTTTGCTACGCATATAGATGCGCACGGCGATGAGTTTGTGATACACCATGTTAACAAGGTTGGTGTTGCCCGCCGAGAACAAGCTCGCCATGTACTTGATCGGCAGGCGCGCGCGGTCGAGGGAACTGATGAGCGGATGCAGCCCTTCGCGATCGAGCGCGCCTATGTCGTACTGCCCGTCCTTCATCTTGGCGAGCACCGGCAGCATCGGCGGCACGTAGAACAACATCGGCACGGTGCGATACTCCGGGTGTAGCGGCAGCGCGATCTTCCATTGCTTCACGAACTTGTAGACCGGCGATTTTTGGGCGGCATCGATCAGCTGGTCGGTCACCCCATTCGCCCTGGCCGACGCGATAACGTCCGGGTTGAAGGGGTCCTCGATGATTGTGCGTTGAGCCTCCACCAAAGCCGGGGCCACCGCCGAGGCGACCTCCACGATGCGGTCCGCGTCGTACAGAATCACGCCCAGATAGCGAATGCGTCCGACACACGAATGGAAACAAGCGGGCGGTTGGCCACTTTCGAGGCGCGGATAACACAGGATGCATTTTTCCGACTTCCCAGTTGACCAGTTGAAATACGTCTTCTTGTATGGGCAACCGGAGATGCACATACGCCACGCGCGGCATTTATCCTGGCTCAACAGGACGATGCCATCCTCGCCGCGCTTGTAGATTGCGCCGGCCGGGCAGGCCGCGACGCACCCCGGGTTCAGACAATGATTGCAAATGCGCGGCAAATAGAAAAACACGAGGTGTTCGAGTTCCTGCATCTGCGCGCGCTCGTCCTCGGAAAGCGCGTCGAGGTTGACGTCGTTCTTGGCATAGACTGGCGAACCGCCCAGGTCGTCATCCCAGTTAGGTCCCGCCTGAATGTCGATCGGCTTACCGGTGATGAGCGAAATCGGGCGCGCGGTCGGTTGATCGTCGCCTTCGGGTGCGTTGAACAGCTCTTCGAACTGGTACGTCCACGGCTCGTAATAGTCATCCATCGTCGGCAGGTTGGGATTGAAGAAGATGTTCCCCAAACCCTGGGTGCGACCCTGTAGTTTCAATTTGAGATCGCCGTTGTGCTTCTCCCAGCCACCCTTATACGTTTCCTGGTCTTCCCATTGAGTTGGATAGCCGGTGCCCGGCTTGGTCTCGACGTTGTTCCACCACATGTACTCGGCGCCCTTGCGATCGGTCCAGATATTCTTGCACGCGATGCTGCACGTATGGCAACCGATGCACTTGTCGAGGTGAAAGACCATAGAGACTTGCGCGCGGATATTCATGTCACCACTCCAATTTCGCAAGCTTCCTGACGACACAGTAGGTGTCGCGCGTGAAGATGCCGATCGGCCCCCAGTAGTTGAAGCCATACGTAAACTGCGCGTAGCCGCCCGCAAGCTGCACCGGGTTAATGCGCGTGCGCGTGAGACTGTTGTGCGCACCGCCGCGCCGTCCGCCGCGCACCTGCGATTTGGGAATCGAGAGCGTGCGCTCCGGCGCGTGATAGACCATGCACGTGCCTTGCTGCACCCGCGCGCTGACCGCCGCGCGCGTCACCATCACGCCGTTGTCGTTGTACACCTCCACCCAGTCGTTGTCGTTCACACCAATTGTTTCCGCATCCTTGTCGTTGATCCAGCACGGCTCGATACCGCGCGAGAGCGTGAGCATGCGCTGATTGTCGTAGTACGTCGAGTGGATGTGCCACTTACCATGCGGTGTGATGTAGTTCAACACCAGGCTCTGATCGTCCACCAGGCTCTCTACCACGTCGCCGGTGCGCACCGGATTGAGCTTCGGCTTGTACGTCGGCAGATGCTCGCCGAAGTCGAGATAGTGCAGATGGTCAACGTAGAAATGCTGGCGGCCCGTGAGCGTGCGCCACGGCACCAGGCGCTCGATGTTCATGCACCACGCGGCATACGCGCGACCGTCGTTGACGATCCCCGTCCAACAGGGGCTAATCAGCGTGCGGCGTACCTGGCGCGTGATGTCGAGGAACGTCATGCGCACGCCGCGCACCTCTTCCGCGAGGTCGGCGAGGGGCACGCCGACAAGCTCTTCTTCGTGCTTGAACGCATTGTAGGCGACTTCCCCGTTCGTCTCGGGCGCGAGGGCGAGCAACGTATTCGCCGCGTCGAGCGCATCTTCGAGGCTGGGGTATCGTTGGCCGCCCCACTCCACACAGCGCATATGGCGCGGGTCGGGCGATAGACCAACGGGGTTATCCATCAGTGCATCGTACTGTTCGGCGATGGGAACATGCACGCCATTGCCGCTGATACCGTCTTTCCGCATCAGGGGGCCGAGCGAGATGAAACGATGATAGAGATTCTTGTAATCACGCTCGACAACGGCGAGATGCGGCATCGTCTTGCCAGGAATCGGCTCGCACTCACCCGCCCGCCAATCCTGGACCTGGGTCTGCGCCAGTTCGTCGGGTGTGTCGTGCAACAACGGGTAGGCGACCACGTCCTTGACGGGTTCGGGAAAAATAGTCGGCGCGAGTTCGCTCACCTTCTTTGCGAACGCCTTGAAAATCTCCCAGTCCGATTTCGCTTCCCACACCGGCGGCACGGCCTGCCCCAGCGGATGCACGAAGGAGTGCAGGTCGGTCGTGTTCAGATCGTTCTTCTCGTACCACATCGCTGTCGGCAGAATGATGTCGGAGTAGAGCGCGGACGTGTCCATGCGGAAGTTGATGTCCACGACCAAATCCATCTTGCCGCGCGGCGCCGGCTCGCGGAACGTGACAGTCTTGACCTTGCCTTTCGCGTGTTCTTCTGCGATGGCGTTGTCGTGGGTGCCAAGATAATGCCGCAGGAAGAACTCGTGCCCCTTCGCGCTCGCCATGATGGCGTTGCCGCGCCAGATGAACCACACGCGAGGCCAGTTTTCTTTCGCGTCGGGATCGTCCACCGCAAATCCCAGCTCACCAGATTGCAGCTGATCGACCACCGAGCGAATCGTCTCGTCGGTCGTTGCTCCCTCGCGCGCCAGATCGAACGGGTTTCGATTGAACTGTGGGTAGTACGGCATCCACCCCATGCGCACCGCGCGCGTCTCTTGATCCATCGCGTGGCCCTTGGCCCATTTGGCTTCCGGCGGGACAGGGGCGTAATCGGTGAAATCGCCTTCATAGCGCCACTGGTCGCTGTTCACGTAATGCCAGGTCGGCGTTTGCTGGCGGCGTGGCGGCTTGACCCAGTCGAGGGCAAACGCGAGGGATGTCCACGGCGCGACGAGCGTCAGCTTTTCCTGGCCGACATAGTGGTTCATGCCGCCGCCGTTCACGCCGCAACAGCCGCACAGAATCAGCGCAGTGATCGGCGCGCGATACGACAGGTTGTTGTTGTACCAGTGATTGATGCTGGCGCCGATGATGATCATCGACTTGCCGTTCGTCGCCTCCGCATTCGCCGCGAACTCGCGCGCGAGGCGAATGATGGTGTCGCGCCCGATGCCCGTGTACTGCTCCTGCCACGCGGGAGTGTACGGCGTCATATCGTCGTAATCTTGGGCGTAATCGCCCGGCAAACCGCGCGACACGCCAAACTGGGCGACGAGCAGATCGAAGGCGGTAGCCACCGGCACGCGCCCCTCGCTCGTTTCGATGTACCTGACGGGCACGCCACGCAAGAACGTCTTGCCCGACGCGAATTCGTAGAACTCGACCTGTACAACTTCGTCATGTTGATCGAGGAACGACAACGTTGGGTCGATGGGCGTATCGTCCAGGCCGTCCTCCATCTTCAGATTCCATTGCCCCTTCTGGCTCTGCCAGCGATAGCCGACGCTGCCTTTCGGCATCTTGGGCTGATTGGTCGTGGCATCAAAGACGAGCAGCTTCCACTCGCCATTCTCGACGTCCCTGTAACGGGCGACGCGATTCGCGCGCAGGAGTTGCCCCGCCTTGTAACCTGCGCCGTTCTTGGTCAGGTTCACGAGGAACGGGCCGTCGGTGTACTGCTTGAGGTAGTCGACAAAGTACGGGACCTTCTTGTTAGTATGAAATTCTTGAAGAATGACGTGATTGATCGCCATCCACATTGCAGTGTCCTGTCCGGCCTGCACAGGAATCCACCAGTCGGAGTATTTGGCGACCTGGGAGAAATCGGGCGAGATGACGACGAACTTGGCGCCATTGTGCCGCGCCTCGGAGATGAAATGCACGTCGGGCGTGCGCGTCATATTGGGATTCGACCCCATCGCGATGATGTACTGGCTGTTGTACCAGTCCGCGCTCTCACACACGTCGGTTTGATCGCCCCAGATCTCGGGGAAGGCATTCGGCAGGTCGGCGTACCAATCGTAGAAGCTCATATTCACGCCGCCAAACAGCTGTAGGAAGCGCGACCCTCCGGCGTATGACAGGTACGACATGGCGGGAATCGGCGAGAAACCGAACACGCGATCAGGCCCGTAGGTTTTCGCGGTATAGAGCGTGGAGGCAGCGACGATTTCTAGCACCTCGTCCCAGTTCGAACGCCGAAAGCCGCCTTTGCCGCGCGCCTTCTGATAGCGCGCGCGCTTGGCGTCATCTTCGACGATCGACCCCCACGCCTCGATGGGGTTCGCGTTCTTCGCCTTTGCTTCGCGCCACAAGTCCATCAACGGCCCGCGCAGGTAGGGATACTTGACACGGATCGGGCTATACACGTACCACGACGCAGAGATGCCGCGCTGACAGCCGCGCGGCTCGTAGGGCGGCAGACCCGGCTCCAGCAGGGGGTAATCGGTCTGCTGCATTTCCCAGGTGATGATGCCGTCTTTGACATAGACCGCCCAGGAACAACCGCCCGTGCAATTGACGCCGTGCGTGCTACGAATCACGTTGTCGTGTTGCCAGCGATTGCGATAGAACTCTTCCCACTGGCGCGCTTTGGGATTGACGAGGTCCTGGATCCAGCCCATTGTGTCCACTCCTCACGAGGCAGAAGCTGAAGATTCAGCGGCGTATCTGGAGCTCACGTCTTCGGCAGCCGCGCGCGCTGCACGAGCGGACGCCGCACCGCCACCAATCGCTTGCGCCAATACAGTTGCACGATGGCAAGAAGCACAATCGCGACAATGGC